>CAJYHD010000510.1 GCA_913773715.1 uncultured Sphingobium sp. | reverse complement strand
TGTCGGTGCTGCTCTACGCGCAGGGGATTGTATTGGCGGATTGGGTGACTGAATAAGGGGCAATGTTCCCCTAATTTTATTTATGCATTATTGCGGGCTTGCTGCTCCCGCCTTTAATCGGCACGGTCCCGTCTATTTGGCCGATAGTGTGCAAAACGGGTATGCGCTGTTCGGAGGCATTTCGGCGGCTATGGTCGCTGGCTTGCCAGCTTCTATCTGCGCGGCGATCGTCTGGTTCGGCGCGATGGCGGACGTCGAGGCATTTATCGCTCAGCTTGGGCACCACGATGCGCCGGGACTGATCATCGTTTTGGGGCTGATCGGGTTGCAAACAATCTATTTGATGCTTGTCGGCGTCATTGCTGGCACGATCGCCTATTATTGCCACCGTCATTGGGAAACGTCGATCGAAGCGTACGATGAGGATTAGTTCACGCTACTCCAATCCCGCCACCAGCCCATCAATCGCACCCTGCAAGATATAGCTTGCCGCCATCTTGTCGACCAGTTCATCGCGTCGCGCGCGGCTCGCGTCTGCTTCCAATAATGTCCGCGTCACCGCCTGCGTCGACCAGCGCTCGTCCCACAGCAGGATCGGCAATCCCAGGTCGGCAAGGTTCTGCGCAAAGGCCCGGCTCGCCTGCGCGCGGGGGGAGGAACTGCCGTCGAGGTTGAGCGGCAGGCCGATGACGATGCCCTTCACCTGCTGCTGCGCGATGAAGGCGGCAAGCGCCACCTTGTCCTTGCTGAACTTGCCGCGCGTCACCGTGTGCGCCGGGCTGGAGATCGACCAGCCCGCGTCGCACAGCGCGAGGCCGATCGTCTTCGTTCCCACATCCATACCGATCAGCCGCCCACCGCTGGGCAGCGCCGCGCGAAACTCCGCGCGATCCGTAGTCACCACTGTCATCTTGCCTTCGTGAACGCCGCCAGCCTGTGCCGCGCATCTTCGCGGACATTGCCCCAGAACAGGCTATAGTCATAGACGTGATAATTGTTGCCGGGAAGGGTGTAGGGACCCATGTCCACCGGCTCCCCGATCATCAGCACGCCGCTAGTGTCGCAGCGTGCGGGCACGACGCCGGGCAGCAGGCGAGGCGGCTTGTCACCATCCCGCGCATCGAGCGTGCCGATGTTCGCGCTCGCGGGCGCGTTGCCGTTGAAGGCTCCGGTGATAGGGTTGGTGCAGAGCATGTGCGTCCCCTTGCGCGGCTTGCCGGTAAGGCCGGTCTTGCGCTCGAACGTCTCTACCACAGCGGAAGGGTCTGCGGGTTCGGCGTAGCTTTGCCAGCTGACGATGCAATGCGCCTGATCGCGCCCAGCACAGGCGGGGAAGCCGAGAGCTGGCAGATCCGCCTCTACCGATATGGGCCAGCCGACCGCATAGATGGCCGCGACCCGATCCGCGCCCGGCTTGCCCGACACCTGTTCGCGCACCAACTGGAGCAGGTGGCGCGATCCCTGGCTATGCCCGGCGAGTATAAGCGGGCCGGTCGGATTGGCCTTCAGGAAAGCGGCGAACGCCTGCACGACATCGCGATAGGCGGCGGCAAGCGCCTTGTCGCCCTCCGGCCCGGTCGTCAGAAACGCGCCATAATTGGCCTGCCGATAATGCGGCACCCATACGTCGCCCGCGTCGTTGAAGGCGCTCGCCTGCCCCTGGACGAAGCGGCGGGCGGTCGCATCCGCATCCTTGTCATCCAGCGGCGCGTTCCAGTGCGCGTCGCCGAAGGTGGTGATGTAGCTCGTCGGGTGGATGAAGAATACAGCGGCGCGCTGAGGCAGGCGGGGCAGGGGCGCTGCCCCCTGCGGCGACCAGAGCGCCGGGTTTCCTTCCTTCATGTCGGGCCGCGCGATCCACATCTTCATGTCGGCATAGGCGTTCGCGGGCAGGGGCTTCAATTCGGAGAAAGGCTCGCGGGGCACCATGACGGCGCGGATCAACTGCATCCCCCACACGCGATAGATCAGCAGCGCCGCGATCACCAAAACGATGACCGTCGCAATGACATAGAGGAATTTGCGCGCCACTGGACCTGTCTCTCCCCGCTCGACGGCTGGCTTTCCGTCGCGAGCGCCTGTCTGGCGCAACTGCACCGATGGCGCAAGCACAGCAGAACACTTGAAGCGCGCATGTGCCAATGCTAGCGGCGGGCCATGTCGATAGACCTTCAGACCGTAAAGAAGATCGCCAGCCTCTCGCGCATTTCGGTGAGCGAGGCGGAGGCGCAGGCGATGGTGCCGGAACTCAACAACATCCTTGGCTGGGTGGAGCAACTGGGCGAGGTGGACGTAACCGGCGTAGAGCCGATGACCGCCGTCATCCCTAACACGCTGCGCCTGCGCGACGATGTCGTCACCGACGGCGACGTGCGCGACAACGTATTGGCGAACGCGCCGCAGGCCGAACATGGCTTCTTCGCGGTGCCCAAGGTGATCGAATAATGACCAATCTGACCGACCTGACGGTCGCGGAAATCCGCGACGGCTTTCGCGCGGGCGACTTTTCCGCGCGTGAAGTGGCAAGCGCGTTCAATGCCAATGTTTCCGCGGCCAAGGCGCTGAACGCCTTCATCGTCGAAACGCCGGAAAAGGCGCTGGAAGCTGCCGACGCCGCCGATAAAGCGAAGGCATCTGGCGAGACGTTGGGTGCGTTGGCAGGCGTGCCCATCGGCATGAAGGACCTTTTCTGCACGCAGGGCGTCCAGACCACCGCCGCGAGCCATATGCTCGAGGGCTTCGTGCCGACCTATGAGTCCACCGTATCGGGCAAGCTCTGGGCGGCGGGTGCGGGGATGCTGGGCAAGCTCAACCTCGACCAGTTCGCCATGGGATCGTCCAATGAGACGAGCTATTTCGGCAACGTCATTTCGCCGTGGCGTCGGCAGATTGGCTACGATCCTGCCGATCACTCTGATCTCGCTAAGATTACTGATTCTAAGTTGTTCGGCAATCTGCCTGTTGGCAAGGTGTGGGATACTGCTCCCGTTGTTCCGGGCGGCTCCTCGGGCGGTTCTTCGTCCGCGATCGCGGCGCGGCTCTGCCCGGCGGCGACCGGTACCGACACCGGCGGGTCCATCCGCCAGCCAGCCGCTTTTACCGGCATCAGCGGCATCAAGCCGACCTATGGCCGCTGCTCGCGCTGGGGCATCGTCGCCTTCGCTTCCTCGCTCGATCAGGCGGGGCCGATGGCGCACACCGTGCGCGACAATGCGATCCTGCTCGAAACCATGTCGGGCTTCGATCCCAAGGATTCGACCTCGCTCGACCTCGCCGTACCGCAGTGGGAAGCGAACCTGTCGAGCGATTTGCGCGGCAAGACGGTCGGCATCCCCAAGGAATATCGCCCCGATGGCCTCAACGCCGAGATCGCTGCTCTGTGGGATCGCGGCATCGAATGGCTGAAGGATGCGGGCGCGGAAGTGATCGAGGTGTCGCTGCCGCACACCCGATATGCGCTCCCGACCTATTACATCATCGCGCCTGCCGAAGCGTCGTCCAATCTCGCGCGCTATGATGGCGTCCGCTATGGCCAGCGCGACCTGCCGGATGGCGCGGGCTTGCAGGACATGTATGCCGCGACGCGTGCCGCCGGGTTCGGGCCGGAAGTCAAGCGCCGCATCATGATCGGCACCTATGTGCTGTCGGCGGGCTTCTACGACGCCTATTACACGCAGGCGCAGAAGGTCCGCGCGCTCATCGCCCGCGACTTCGATCAGGCTTTCGAAAAGTGCGACCTGCTGCTGACGCCGACCGCGCCGAGCGCATCCTTCGCGCTGGGCGAGAAGCAGGCCGATCCGCTCGCTATGTATCTGAACGACGTTTTCACCGTGCCCGCGAGCCTTGCCGGTATCCCGGCGATGTCGGTGCCGGGTGGCCTTGACTCGGCGGGCCTTCCGCTCGGCCTCCAGATCATCGGCAAGGCGCTGGACGAACAGACGGTGCTGAACGCATCCCTCGCGATCGAAGAACGCGCTGGCTTTACGGCGCGCCCGGACAAGTGGTGGTAGCCCCGGCCCGTCATGCCAGCGCAGGCTGGCATCTCAGGCGAGGTTGCACGACAAACGAGAAAGATCCCAGCCTTCGCTGGGATGACGGTGTGAAGAATGACTGAATCAACCTATCGCATCCAGGGCGCAACCGGCGAGTGGGAGGTCGTGATCGGCCTCGAGGTCCATGCGCAGGTCACTTCCAACGCCAAGCTGTTTTCCGGCGCGGCGACGGCGTTCGGCGCGGAGCCGAACACGCAGGTCAGCCTGGTCGATGCGGCCATGCCTGGCATGCTGCCCGTGCCGAACCGCGAGTGCATCCGTCAGGCGGTGCGCACCGGCATGGCGATCGACGCACAGATCAACACATGGTCGCGCTTCGACCGCAAGAATTACTTCTACGCCGATCTGCCGCAGGGTTATCAGATCAGCCAGCTCTACCACCCGCTGGTGGGCGAGGGGCAGATAGACATCGTGCTGGACGAGAAGAACCCGGCGAGCAGCACCAAGACGATCGGCATCGAGCGTATCCACGTCGAGCAGGATGCGGGCAAGCTGATGCACGATCAGCATCCGACCAGCTCCTATGTCGATCTCAATCGATCAGGCGTGGCGCTGATGGAAATCGTGTCCAAGCCCGACATGCGATCGCCGGCGGAGGCCGGTGCCTATCTGTCGAAGCTGCGCACGATCCTGCGCTATGTCGGCTCGTGCGACGGCAACATGGATCAGGGTTCGATGCGCGCCGACGTCAACGTCTCGGTTCGCAAGCCGGGCGCCGAGTTTGGCACGCGTACCGAGACGAAGAACGTCAACTCCGTTCGTTTTGTCATGGCCGTAGTGGAGCACGAGGCGAACCGTCAGGTCGACGTGCTGGAGGCAGGCGGCAAGATCGTGCAGGAAACGCGCCTCTACGATCCTGACCGCAACGAAACGCGGTCCATGCGATCGAAGGAAGATGCGCACGACTATCGCTACTTCCCCGATCCCGACCTGTTGCCGCTGGAACTGGACGACGCTTTCCTTGAGGAATGCCGCCAGTCGCTGCCCGAACTGCCCGACGCCAAGCGCCGCCGTTACGAAGGCGAGCTTGGGCTTTCCGCCTATAATGCCGCGACGCTGACCGCCGACGCCGACACGGCGCGCTGGTTCGAGGCGCTGCTGGCGCAGGCCGCCCGCATTCAGGGCAAGAGCGAGGGCGAGGTTGCCAAGGCGTCTGCCAACTGGCTGCTGTCCGAACTCTACGGCGCGCTCAACCGCCTGGGCAAGAGCCTGGAGGACAGTCCCGTCAGCCCGGAGGAAGGCGCGGAGCTGCTCGCGCTGATCGCCGATGGCACGATCAGCGGCACGATCGCCAAGCAGGTGTTCGAGATCATGCTCGAAACCGGAGATCGCGCGCCCAAGATCGTGGAGGAAAAGGGCCTCAAGCAGACATCCGACACCGGCGCGATCGAAGCTGCTGTGGCGAAGGTGCTGGCCGACAATGCGGACAAGGTCGCCCAGTACAAGGGTGGCAAGGAAGCGCTGTTCGGCTTCTTCGTCGGCCAGACGATGAAGGCGATGCAGGGCAAAGCCAATCCACAGGTCGTCAATGAAGTGGTGAAGAAGGCGTTGGCCGCCGCCT
>CAJYHD010000509.1 GCA_913773715.1 uncultured Sphingobium sp. | reverse complement strand
CTGAAGGAAGGGATTGCCGCGATAGAAGCGGTTCGATTCCGTATCGAGATAAGGCTGGGCGATCAGCTCGCGGAATTGTGGCCGCGCGATCGTCTTCGACCCACTGACGCGGAACTGTAGTCCTTTGGCGGCCTCGATCGTCAGCGTGGCGGCGGGCAGCCAGTAATCCTTGCGGATCTGGTTGAAGGGGGTGATGCCGGTATTATAGACGTCGATGCCGGTCACCGATTGGTTGCCCTTTTCATAGCGTACGCCCGCATTGAGGCTGACGCCATCGATCGGCTCTACCTGCACCTGCCCATAGCCGGCATGGACTCGCAGAGCCGCGTCATAGACCGGATAATTGCCCGAAAATTCGAGCAGGCTGATGTCGAAAAACTGGATCGAGGAGTCCGAGATCAGATAGTCGGGACGCAATTGTTGCACCGGGATCGGCAGGTTCGTCGCGTCATAATGAAGTTCGTAGCGCGACGACCGGCGCTTCGTATCGGTATAGGCATAGCCCGCCGTCACGGTGAAAGCTGGAGAGAATTTGTAGCTCAGGTCAGCGCCCGCCGACCACAGGTTTTCGTTCAAATCGCTGAAGGTGATCGACGCATCGCCGCGCTGGCGATTGAGCGCGTTAATGAAGCGGTCGCCAACCGGATCGGTCGCCAGGTCGCGGTTGGTGCGGACATATTGAAACTCGCGCTCATAGGGCGCTTCCCGCTGCGAATTGGCATAGCCGCCGCGCATGTCGAGGCTGAGCGCGTCGGTCAGCTTGAACTCGCCGACCAGCTGCGTGTCGATAAGCTGGCGCTCGTACCAGGCGGTGCTCTGGTTGAGGTAATCCGCGCCCTGGATTTGGCCGTCATTGGTGCCGATGGCGAGCGCGCTGCGCTTCAACGTGTCGCGGATGTAGAGGTTGGTCCAGCGCAGCTTCTGCGCTCCAAGTTCGAGGCCGACGCCCAGCAGGCCGTTGACCGTGATCTCATTGTCGGTGCTGACCTGCGTGAAGTCGCGCCCTGCGCCCTGCGCCACGTCGAGAGATGCCTGTTGCAGCGTCGAGCGCGTGCGCCACTTGTTGCTGTAGGACGCAGTGGCGACGATGCCGAGACGACCGTCGCTGCCGACATCGGTCGCGGTACCCGCGTTGATCGAGCCGGAGAAATTAAACGGCAGGCTGTTGGTGCGCTGCACGACCGACGTGTTGCTGTTCTGGAAGCTCATCGCGATGTTGCGCAGGTCGGCGCGCGGCATGTTGGAGAACGCCATGCCGCTGTTGATCGCCTGTTGGAGCAGGCGCGGCACGTCGCGTGTGCCGTCGTCGAAACCGGTCCAGTCCGATTTGCTGCCATAATGGGTATAGCCAAGCTGGCCCGAGGTTTCGGTATTGGCCGAGCTGCCGACGCCGATCTCCAGATAGCTTTCGGTCGGGATCGCCTTGGTCGTCAGGTTGATGACGCCGCCACCGAATTCACCGGGGAAGTTGGCGGAAAAGCTCTTCTGCACCAGCGTCGACGCGATGACGCTGGTCGGGAAGATATCGAGCGGGACGACGCGCTTCAGCGGTTCGGGGCTGGGCAACGGCGACCCGTTCAGCAGCGCGAGCGAGTAGCGATCGCCAAGACCGCGCACATAGACGAAACCGCCCGAAACGACAGACAGGCCGGTGACGCGCTGGAGCGATCCGGCGATGTCGCCTTCGCCCGTGCGCTTGATGTCGGCCGCGGACAGGACGTTCACCACCTGCGGCGCGGCTTGCGAGATGTTACTGGTGCGGCGGCCGGTGACTATGATGTCCGCGCCGGGGATCGACACATCGACATTGCCGGTGTCCGCAGCCTCCTGCTCGGCGGCGGTGGGCGCGCCGCTAGGCGTGGCGACGGGAACGTCGGGCGCACCCGTCGTGACCGCGCCGCCATCCTGCGCATGTGCGGCGTTCAACGGCAGCGCCGGGCAAAGAGCCGTGGAAATCAGGAGCAGGCGCGCCAAGGTCAGCGGCTTCGACATGGGTTGAGGTCCCCCTTGGGAATTTCGTGCAAAGCGGGCGGGGAAGCGATGCCACGCTCCCCCGCCCCGTTCAGATCATGAATCCGATCAGGTCGTCGGGATGGCGGTGCAATTGCCGCTGGTGGTGCCAAAGTTCGCGGTCACCGAATTACAGGTCCAGCCTGCATACCAGGTGTCACTGCTGTCCTTCACCGCGCCGACATAGTTGGTCGTGGTGAAGTTGCTGTCGATCGTCTTGGGATCGGTCGCGACCAGAGCCGTCTCCGTCGCGCCGTTGATGAACAGGCTGGTGAGCGAAGGCGTGTAAGTGATCGTGCTGTTCGGACCGACCGAGAAGATCGAGCGGACGGTAGCCTCATCTACGCCGCGGCTGCCCTTGAATGGCGTGCCGTTGCACTGCATCGCTACCGAGATGTAGCGCGGCTTGCCCGCATCCTGGAGCGCGGTGTCGGCGTCGCGGACCGTCGGCGCGCTGTCGATGCGCAGGCAGCTTTGCGTCGGGCTGACGATCAGGCCGTTGACCAGCGTCAGATCCGCACCGCCGCGCAAAAGCATGGCGGCGCCGTTGCTGCCTGTGGTCGAACGGTTGATGTAGGTGAAGTTCGCGACCTTCAGATACTGACGGGGAAGCGCGTCTTCGCCATTGTTCGCCGCCGTGCCGCCGTTCGAGTCGGTTTCGAGGAAGCTGTCGCCGATGTCGTTGTTGGCGCGCTGCACGCTCAGCAGATACTGAACGGTGCCGCGATAACCGACGTCGGTGTCGAGATTGTCGTCTTCGTTGCCGGTCAGGACCAGATAACGCGGGTGCGCCGAACCACCGAAAATTTCGATACCGTCATCCGAGCTGTTGTGGACCTGGATATGATCGATCTGCGTGCCGGTGCCGATGCCGGAAGGCGTCAGGCCCTGAAGCTCGCTCGAACCCGACAGGACGAAGCCCGAATAGCGGATCTGGACGTAGGACATGCGGCCCGAATTGTCGGCGTCATTGGCACCGCCATAGAGGGCGTTGCTCGCGCCTTCGGTGTCGCGCTCGCACGCCGTCGTGCCGGGTGCGGCAGCAGGCGCCTGACAGTCGGTGATGCGCGCGCGGCCGAGCAGCACGACGCCGCCCCACTGGCCCGACGACTGATCGGTCGCGCTGCCGACGACATTTTCGCGGCTTGTGAAGATGATCGGCTGGGTCGCGGTGCCGACGGCGTTGATGCGATTACCGCGATTGACGGCCAGGAAGGTGTTGCCGGTGGAGGCGAAGATCACCACGCCCGGATCGATCGTCAGCGTCACGTTATTGTTGGTGCTTGCAGCCCCCTGATCGGTGCCGACGTCGACGCGGCCGGGCATCGAGTAGATGACGCCGCGCACCTTGGCGATCGCGGTCGAGCTATTGAAGCGAGCGGGGAAGGCGCAATTCAGCCAGGTGTTGGTGCCGTCCGAGACGGTTCCCTGCGCCTGAAGCTGGTCGGCACCCGAAATGGTCGGGCACGCCGTGGCGGGCGTGACAGCCGTGGGGGTCGGCGTAGGTGTCGGAGTCGGCGTGGGGCTGGGCGTGGGCGTCGGTGCGGGGATGACGATCGTGCCTTCGCCCGGCGAAGCGATGTCGTCGGCACCGCAAGCGCTCAGCGCCGCACAGGCGCAGCCCGCCATCAGGAAGGTGTGGATCGCGTTCTTCTTTGCCATGTCGTCTCCGCTCCGGCCGTGCCGCCGGGATTGTTGATGTGCGGAGCGCAGGGGAATTTCGAATCGGACAACGCCCCCTGTCGCCCTCGTGAGCGGCAACTAGGCGCGGCAGATGACACGAACATTTGGGTATGATGACGGATCGAAGACGATAAGATGACGAAATGAAGACTAATGTTACATAGGCAAGACAAAGGGCCGCTCGCGACGCGAACGACCCTCCGCCGTCCCCGACGATCGTATCACTTCATCGCGTAGCTGGCTTCCAACTTGTGCAGCGCGCGACGTGCAATAGAGCGAGAGGATTCTTCCTGCCCATTCGCGAGCACCAGCATGGAATCGGGCGCATAGAGCGCATTCGTATATTCACGATGCGCATCCGCCATGCGTCCCATGCCTGCATAGGCATTGCCAAGGTTGATGATCCGTGCTGGATCATTGGCGGCATCCGGACGCACAACCGTCAAACGACGTTCAGCCTTCGCGAAGTCTCCGGCCTCCAGCGCGGCGGCGGCCAGACGGCCATTGGGCAATCCCACCTCCTGAAGACTGTCAGGCGCAGCGGAGGCGAGGCCCGGTGCTGCCACGACCATCAGTCCTCCTAAAATCATGGCCAGCCTGTGCATCTCCGTTCTCCAAAAAAATTTTCTAGAATAACGAGGATTATTTCATCTTGATGACATCGCAGCAAGATAGTGCAGGAGCTAGCGGAAGGAAAAAGATTGCCGATTTTTCATCGTCTTATAAGTATTTCACAACAGTGTCATAAAAGCGCAATCTAGATCCGAACGGCGCAGCCTTGCCCGAGTCGGACATGCAGGCGGCGCGTTGGCAACTTACTACGTCGCCGCACAGTGAGGCATAGATCATAAAAGACATATCGTCGGTGCAAGGGAAAGTGGGAGGGCTTCTGTTGCCAGGTGCCTCCCGTACCGCTGGAATCCGCTTCTGTTGCCCGGTGCGGTCCAACCGCGCATTTTAGAATAACCTTAGGCCGTGAAGCCTTGTAGGTTACGCCGCAATAGCGAGTGCTTCGTTATCGTTGGCACTTGTGAGTTAGATCGGTTTAACGGCGCAATCAGGCCGAACGGCAATCTGGCCTTTCAACACACGTCGATCCTAGTTCGGCCCCGTGGAGAACGGCGATTTGCACCGTCGCTTTCCGTGGAGCCGGCGGGTACTGCCCCCGCGTCCGCTGCGTCTATTATACCAAACACTCTACCGTCGTAGCCGCCGAAACGGCATGGTGGATATAGGCACTGGGCCGGATTAATCAAGCGGCTCAAAAACGTGCGCGAAGGCCGATCGTCGCGGTGCGCGGTGCTCCGGGCTGGACCCACAGCGCGGTATAGCTGCTCGCATACCAATGCGTATCGAACAGGTTGCTGACGCTTGCGAAAAGTTCGACGCCCTTGCGCAATTCCGCGCTTCCAAACAGGCGAACCAGCGTATGGGCTGGCAGCATGAAGCGCGTCCCCGTCTCGCCCGACCTGCGCCCGACATGCTGCACGCCCGCGCCGATCTGCGCTCCATGTCCCGCGATGTCGAAATGCTTGGCGACCTGCGCGTTCACATTGTGGCGCGGAATGTTGATGAGCGGGTCGCCCGGTCGCACCTGGAACGAGAAATTGGGGTCAAGCACGCTCGATCGCGCTTCTGCATCGGTATAGGCGTAGCTCAGTAGCACATCGACATCACGGGGCAGATGACCGTTGACGTCGAACTCCACGCCCCGGCTGCGCGCCTTGCCGACCGCGACCGAGAAGCCGGGATTGTTGGAATCGCTCGCCAGCACATTGGCCTTTTGCAATTGATATACGGCAAAGGTGCCGGTCAGTGCGCCGCCCAGCAATGTCAGCTTCGCCCCCGCCTCGATCGACTCGCTCGTTTCCGGATCGAAGATCACCCCACGCACGTCGGTCCCGACATTCGCGCGGAAGCCCTGACCATAAGCGGCGTAGAGGCTTACCGGATCGCTAAGTCGATAGACAATTCCCGCCTGTGGGCTGAAGCGCCCTTTGCGCTGGCGGCTGAACTTGGCGGTCGCGCGATTGTCCGTCTCCAACGTCAGCCAATCGTAGCGGCCACCAAAGCGCAGTTGAATTCTGTCCGTCAGCTCGATTTGATCCTGCACATAGGCGCCGAAGCTGCGCTGCCTGTCGCCACGATCGTTGAGCAGCGCCGTAGTGGGTAGCGAGAAACGGCCATAAATCGGATTGTCGATATCGATTACGTTAGCCGCCCGATCGTTCGGGTTGCTGCTGACCGCAGGCGGGCGAAAGCGAGTAAATATCTGGTCATAGTCGAACTGATCGAAATCGCCGCCGATCAGCACTCGATGCTGGATTCCGCCCGTCGCGAAATGCCCCGCTACCTCGACCCGAACGACGCTATGCGCCGCGTCATAATAGCGCGAGCGCCGCTGCCGGGATAGGGACCGACCGTCGATGAACAGCTTCTGCCGGGACGCGACCGTTTCCGCGTCGGAAGAAAACCCGGTGAGAAGCGTGTCGCGATGGCTCGCCCCGACGAGCAGGCTCCACGCGTCGCTGAACTGATGCTCCAGCCGCAACTGGTGCCCCGTCGCCCGCGCAACCGTATCGCCATCGCCCGGCTCGCCCAGGAATCGGGAACGCGGCACCGTGCTGAAATCGCCGTCCAGCACGACAATCCCGCGATCGAACGGCACCTCGACCCGCGTCCATTCAAAATCGTAGGTCAGCCGTGTCCGGCCGCCCAGCGCTACGCCGATCGAGGGCAGAAACCCCCATCGCTTTTCATGGATGGTGTCGCGAAAACTGTCGCCTTCCTCATGATAGCCCATCAGCCGCGCAGTGACGCCGCCCGTAAGCGAAAGGTTCAGGTCCGCATCGCCACGAAATCGGTCGAAGCTGCCATATTGCAGCGAACCGGTGCCAAACGTGTCGCCAATCTTCGCTTGCTTGGTGACGATGTTGATCGTCCCGCCCGGTTCGCCGCGCCCCATCAGAGCCGCCGCCGGGCCTTTCAGCACCTCCACCCGCTCGATCCCGGCGACGTCACGCTGACCGCCAAATCCGCGCCCGGCGTTGAAGCCGTTGACGAGATAGCCGCTCGGCATGTTCTCATCGCCAGCAAATCCACGCACCGCAAAACTGTCCCACAGCCCGCCCAGCGTGTTCTGCCGAACGACCGACGCGTTGAGATCGAGCGCATCGGTCAGCCGAAGTATGTTATTCTGCTGCAAGGCTTCGCTGTCGATGACGCTGATTGCTTGCGGAATGTCCCGAATAGCGAAGTCGCCGCGATAGCTTTGCCGCACGCCCATCACCATCAGCGAAGCGCCATCGACCGGCTCATCGTGATGCGTATCTTGCGCGGTTTGTGCGTGAGCCTGAAAGCACAGAACGGCAGCGAGCATCGGCAGAGCTTGCAAGCAGGAGCGCAACGGACGCGAAGTGACCAGCGCGCCCGACCCACGCCGTAACGATTGAGCCAAAATTCTTCCCCTGATCGACATGAGACATAATCTCATCGCCCGCCCCGTTAGGAAGGTCGCGCTGGCCGGTCAACGGAAAATGTTACACTATTACATGAGCCGGTCGCCTAGCCGGGCATCGCCACCGCATCGCTCGTCATCCGGCATTCACGCCAGTTAGAATCGCCGCGCGGCACGAAGGCAACGAAATCGCCGTCGATCACTAAGGCCGCCTGTTGGTTACGGTAATAGGTGCCGATCGGCAGAGGCTGGCGCTCAAGCGACATCTGACGGCCCTCGAAACTGACGGTCGCGTGTTCGGCATCCTGTTGCAGTTGAAAGCCGCGTCCTTCCGCGCAGACGACGTTTATCGTTTCGGCGGCTTTAGCCTGCGCGCTGATCGGCAGACCGACGGCTGCAATGCTCAGAACCGCTACCAAATACCGTGCCATCTTGCCGAGAATCCTTGAAGTCATCATCCGAACGTCTCGCAAGATCGCGCGTTCCGCCGATCGGAAATATCGCGCTCCTTATCGCAAAATGCCAGTGCTTCACCTCCTTCTTTTTGCTGTTATGCTGGACCGATGGATATTGGTGCTTTGTTCGTTCGCTACTTCGGAACCGAAGACGTGGAATCCGTTGAGCCCGCCGTCTTGAATAGCGGGCTTGAACAGTTGCGTGTAGATTTCGGATTGGAGAAGGATGGCGGCCGCCGCTTCGGGTTGTGGACCATGCTCTACATGTTTGGCGCGGCCCCCGACATCGACATCGCGTTCGAGGATGAGGAGGATCGCGAGGCTGCACGCGACTTCATGGACGCGGTCGAGGCTGAGGAAGAAGACTGACCGCGCATCCCATGGTCTATACTGACATCGCCACCCGCACCTATGATCATGGCTGGCGGCTCGACCCGATCGTCCGCAGCCTGCTCGACACGGATTTCTACAAGCTGCTGATGCTCCAGCTGATCTGGCGCAATCACCGCGACACGCACGCTATCTTCGCGCTCATCAACCGGACCCGAAGCGTCCGCCTCGCCGACGCTATCGATGAGAGCGAACTGCGTGCGCAGCTCGATCACGCCCGCTCGTTGCGCTTCACGAAAAAGGAGCTGATCTGGCTCGCGGGCAACAGCTTCTATGGCAAGGCACGAATGTTCGAGCCGGACTTCCTGGCCTGGCTCGCTGACTTCCGCCTGCCCGACTACGATCTCCGCGCGGTCGACGGCCAGTTTGAACTGCATTTCGATGGCCCCTGGATGTGTACGACGATGTGGGAAATCCCAGCTCTATCTATCGTCAACGAACTGCGATCGAGCGCCGCCATGCGCGGCAAGGGACGGTTCGCGCTCGACATCCTCTACGCCCGCGCCAAGG
>CAJYHD010000508.1 GCA_913773715.1 uncultured Sphingobium sp. | reverse complement strand
CCGCGCCCCGCCCTTAGGGCACACCCATCCCGCACCCAGCCGCGGCACGGGGGCCCATAGCTCAGTCGGTAGAGCAACTGACTTTTAATCAGTAGGTCGCTGGTTCGAACCCAGCTGGGCTCACCATCTAACTGGCTGCTTTAACAGCCTTCTTCTTGGTCATTTCACCACATAGAGCCGCGGGCGGCCCGACGTGTGACCCTTTTTGGGGCCTTGACAGGGTATCTCGGCCGAGGGCGAGGTGTGACCTGTTTTGGCCTCAAAAATCAGTTGGTCGGCAAAAGGCTGCAAATGCTTGACCGACAGGTGCGCGTAGCGGCGCACCATCGTCTCCGATTTCCAGCCTCCCAGTTCCTGAAGCACCCAGGTGGGCACATCGTTTTGCCGGAGCCAACTCGCCCAGGTATGGCGCAGATCGTGCCACCGAAAGTCGGTGATCCCCGCCCGCTTGAGCGCACCCTTCCACGCCTTGGTGTTCACATGATTGATCGGGCTGCCCCGATACGTGAACACGTGACGTGGATGCATTCCCCTTCGCCGTGTGAGGACCGAGACAGCCAGATCATTGAGCGGCACGCCCAATGCCTCGCCGTTCTTGGTCTCGCTGTGCTCCAACGTGACAATGCGCCGGGGAAGGTCGACCTGATCCCAGGTCAGCCGCTTGATGTTTCCCTGCCGCAAACCCGTCGCGAGCGCGAACAGCATCAGGTCCTGCTGGTGTACCGGTAGCTCGGCCAGGATCCGGTCGGCTTGTGCACGTGTCAACCAGCGCACTCGCGTCTTGACGTTCCTGGCGTAGGTCTTGAACGCCGGCATCGTCTCGATCCACTCCCATTCGCGCATCGCGATCCGGAAAATGGCGCGTAGGAGCGCCACGTAACGGTCCTTCGTCGTCGATGCGGTTCTGGCGAGATGGCGCGTGATGATGCCATCGACCATATCCCGGTTCACCTGATCAAGTCTCTTGCCACGCAGATACTGAGTGAAGAAACGGATCCGAAATACATCATCCTTATAGGACTTCTTGTGCTTCTTCTCCTGCAGCCAGCGCAGAGCAGCTTCGTCCCACGTTCGCTGCGGCTTCTTCTTCAGCCTGGCAAGATCCCACAGCTCGGCCTTTAGCTTGTCGTGGTATTCTTCGGCCTTTTTCCGGTCGGTCGTTCCAGTAGATCGTCTAAGGCGCGTTCCGTCCGGAGCTGTGAGCTTGATGTAGTAGATACCTGCACGTTTCCAGAGTGCCATAGTGCCTCCTTTTCGTCGGCACTCAGTTGCATCCGTGCAGGCGCACAATAATGCACGCGCACGTCGCTAACAAGGTCGGCCGGTTGGAAGCGCCACGTTCGCCCGAGCTTGGCGCCGCGGATGAACCCGCGCTTGATGTATGACCGCAGCGTATTGGGGTGAACGCCGAGCAGGTCCGCCGCTTGCCTCAGCGTCAGGAACGATGCGTCATGCATGATGATTGGAGTGCTGGCTGCCAGGAGTCTTGCCGCCTCGCGCATGCGCGTCACGCGCGCGTGCAAAGGAACGATCCGAATCCACAAAAGCCTGCAACATCGCCGGGATCAGCTCTGGCACCGGCTCTTCGACGCCATAGGCTGTGGCATAGACTTGGGCGTAGGCCTGCAGCGTCGCCAGCAGGTCGGGGCTGATGGTCACCGTCACCTTGACCGGGGTTCGATCGGGAAGTTTCGCAAGCTTGATGTCCATGGTTTTTCCTCACATCTGCGCGGGTTCGATGACGAGGTCGCGTGTCACCAGAACCCGCACCGGCGCACCGGGCCTGATCGTGATCGTCGGCTGGATGTCGAGGTTGCGCTGGGTGATCTGGTCGCCGGCACGCGAAACGTTGGTTTGCGCGGCCTCGCGTATCGCCTGGACAAGATCGCTCCCGCCGCTAATCGTAAGTTCCGAGCCGACCCCCAGCATGGTTGCGATCGCCACGCCTTTCAGCAGTGACCACGTGTGAAAGTCGACCTTGTCGGCGAGGCCCGCATATCCTGACGCATCGGTCGCGGGCATGTTGTCGAGCCGCACCGAACTGCCATCGGGCAGGATCAAGCGCTGCCAGACGACTAGGGCACGGCTTTGACCAAACGCCACGACCCTGTCGTACTTGCCGATCAGGCGTGCACCTTGAGGCACCAGCAGGATCCGGCCCGTTACCGTGTCGCAGACATTCTGCGTCACTTGCGCGGTCACCATGCCGGGTAGGTCGGAGTTGAGGCCCGTGATGAGGCTCGCCGCGATGACCGTCCCGGCCAGCAGGGTGTTGGGCGACGTCGGGGCCACCAAGCCATGGCTATTCATGTCGGCCATGTCGTCCGGCGTGCCAGCGAAGCGCTCCTTGCGGGTTGCAGGCACGTCGACAGGCGCTTGGGTGCTATCGGCAGCCGGCAGCGAGGGCGCACCTGACCCTGAGGTCGTTGCCGCGCGCTCCTGTCCCGGGCCGACCTGCACCAGCAGCCCGGATTGGCGCGCTGCCTTCAGTTCGGCAAGCTCCTGCTCGCGCCGGGCCTTCGCATCGTCGATCGGCGGGGCTGCCGGCACGGCGCCGGCGCGTTCCTGTGCGCGCAGGATCGGCCTGCCGAGATCGCCAGGCAGCGGCGGCCCGAGCTTGGGAGCATCGCCGTAGCTCGCGGGCGCGCCGGCGAGAGCATCGGAAGCCGATTGCGTCATCGGCTGTGATAGCTCGCTTTCCTGTGCCACGCGGCCGGACAAGCGCGGCTTCAGCGCCATCCACGCGATGGCCGCCAGGCTGATCGCGCCTACGGCTGCTGCGCCGATGATGGCGCCGCGACGGAAGCGGATCGCACGCACGGGCCTTGCGCGCAGCGCGACGCTCTCGGGATCAACCTTGGCTGGGCGCTCTGACTGAACCTGTGCAGCTTCTGGTGTCGCAGGTTCGGTCACTTCGCCCTCCCACGCTTGTGCGAGGAAACCTTGCTGATGCGAACCACCTGCTGCTTCTTGAGACCAAGCCGCAGCTCGGCCGCATCGAAGATCCGGTCGACGACGTAGTAGCGATTCCGAAGCCGGTAGTTCACGAGTTCGGCCTTGCCGTCTGGCCCGAGGACAAACAGCGGCGGCGCCTCGCTCGTGCCAAGCGAAGCCGGAAACTCGATGTAAGTCCGGCTGCCGTCGTCGAACGCGCGCAAGGGCCGCCACGCTGGCTTGTCGCCGGTGATCTCGTAACCGAACTCGAGCTGCTCCATCGACAGCCCGGCAGCGACCGGCGCCGCGGCCTGTTCGGTCGCCACCTTGTGCTTGAGCGCAAGCAGGTCATCCTGCGGGTAGGTCCAGCGCATTGTCGAGATTGCCGTGCTTCGCGTACTGACAAGGCGCACATGGTAGGTGCGCCGATCCGTGGTGATGACGAGATTGGTGACGAGACCTGTCGCGAACGGCTTGACCAGAACATGCGTCTGCTTGGTGTCGCCCGAGCCGCTGCTTGTATCGCCGATAACCCAACGCGCAGTGTCACCGCTGGCGACGGCGATAAGAGCCTCGCCAGGCTGCAGCACAATGTCCGTGACCAGCCCGGGCGCGACATAGCCTTCGAAGATCGCATCCTGGGCAAAGGCATAGACTTGCGCACCGCCGACAAAGCCACTGGTCACCGGCTTCACGGTTGCCGCGAGCGTCGCAGCGGCAATGCGCTCGACTGTTGCCTGGGCCAGGACGGGGTGGGTAAATGCGAGACCGGCGATCACCGGCAGAACTGCCAGGTTCATGGCTTCGTCTCCTCAGGGTTGGTTGGCTGCTCCCCGATCGGCGGATCAAGAGGCGATCCGA
>CAJYHD010000507.1 GCA_913773715.1 uncultured Sphingobium sp. | reverse complement strand
TAGCGAAGCCGTCCGATGAAGCGCGACAAGCTCAGCCGCTCACCGCCGCCCACGCCCTTAACCTTCGCCTTGAACTTTTCGAACTGCATGACGCCTTCGATTCGACGGGCGAGAAAGGCGTGGCTGTCGCTTTGTCCAACGCTATCGTCATCGACGAATACCAGCAATGTCGCGGCATAGATGCTGCCGAGCATGGTGCGCTTGGTGTAATGCGCGAAGTCAGCGGCATTATCACCCGCCGCCCGCCACATGATATCTGCTGCCCGCCAGCCCAATTTCGCCGCCCGCGCCGCATTGGTCGGCATCGCCAAGATCGCGAGCGCCCGTCGCAATGCCTCGCGATCGGGCGCGAGCAGGTCGAGCCGCGTTTCGATCAACGCCGCAATCTTCTTGCGGATCGAAAGGGCCGCCAGCCTTTCCGGCGGCAATTTCTCTACCATGCTGGCATCGATGCTCGCAAACCAAGCGTCAATCATGTCCATCGCACCGCCGGGAAAGGCAAGCGCGGCAACATCGGCATCGATGCCTTTCTCCGCCGCTGCCATTGCCACCGCTTCGGCACGCCAGCCGTCGAACGCGGCATGGCGGGCGATCAACGGTGCCAGAAGTTCACGAATTTCGTCGAGCGTCAGATCCTGCGTGTCCGTCATGCCTCGCAATCTAGGCGCGGGCGGGCAGGCGCACAAGCACCAGCGCGACGCACACCGCGACCGCTCCGATCATATCGGTGACACTCAACCACTCGCCGAAGAGAAAATAGCCGACGACTGCGGAAACGGCGGGTTGCAGCAACAGACTTAGGCCCAGCACCAAGGGCGAGAACCAAGCGAGCGAATAGGTGAGCAACCCTTGCCCAACGATCTGGCTGGACAGGGCCAGCACGATGACCCAGGTCCAGTTACCCGGCATGACTTGCTCACCCACAAGGTTCGCCGCAAGCAGCAGCGGTCCCGCACCCGCGACGCTGATCACCGCCAGCACGGACCAGCTATCCAATCCGCGCCGCGCATCCTGTGCGATCAGCAGATAGCCGGTGTAGAGCAGCCCCGCGAGCAGGCAGAGCAGGTCGCCGTGTAGGTTGCGCGGCGAGAGTTCATAGCTGCTCCCCATCAGGATTGCCGCGCCGATCGCAGCCAAAACCAAAGCCACGGCCTGAACCGGCCTCAGCTTTTCACGCAGTACGATCAAGCCCCAAAGCGGCAGCGCTAGCGCGCTTGCATTGCCGAACAAGGTTGCGTTGGCGACCTTGGTATGCCCAATACCCGCATGCCAACTGGCAAGATCGGCCGCAAAGAAGACGCCGCCGATCAGCAGCATGAGCCATTGCCGCCCGGACAGACGCGTCCGCCGCAGGCCCGGTATCGCCAGCACCAACAGCAACGGCAACGCTAGTACCAGCCGCCAGAAAGCCGCAGCGACCGGCCCCACATCCGTCAAGCGCACCAGCACTGGTCCCATCGCCAAGAAGACATTGGCAAGGATCAGCGCAGGAAAAGCGAAGGTCGGGATCAATGTCGGTTGACGGGGGGTTGAAGTCGCCATGCCGTCTCCCTAGCTGGCTTTCCAGATCAAGTCCCGTTGCAATTTGCAACTGTGATGATGAAAAGGAGATTGCGTGACCAGCCTGTTCGACCCCATCCGCCTCGGCGCGATCGATGCGTCCAACCGCATCCTCATGGCGCCGCTGACCCGCGCCCGTGCGACGCGCGATCATGTGCCGACTCCGCTCATGATCGACTATTATCGCCAGCGGGCGTCGGCTGGCCTCATCATCAGCGAAGCGACCGGCATTTCGCGTCAGGGTCTGGGCTGGCCCTACGCGCCGGGTCTCTGGAGCGACGAGCAGGTCGAGGCGTGGAAGCCCGTCACCGACGCGGTGCATGATGCGGGCGGGCGGATCGTGGCACAGCTTTGGCATATGGGCCGCTTGGTCCATTCCAGCGTGACCGGCGAACAGCCCGTTTCGGCCAGCCCGCTGACCGCGCCAGGACACGCGCATATCTATGAAGGCAACCGCGATTATGAGCAGCCCCGCGCGCTTTCAGTCTCCGAAATCCCGGCCCTGCTCGACACCTACGCGACCGCCGCCCGCAATGCGATCGCAGCCGGGTTCGACGGCGTGCAGATCCACGCAGCCAACGGCTATCTGATCGATGAATTCCTGCGCAACGGCGTCAATCAGCGTGACGACGATTATGGCGGCAGCGTCGAAAACCGCGTGCGCCTGTTGCGCCAAGTCACCGGCACGGTCGTCGACGCAATCGGCGCGGATCGCACATCTGTTCGCCTGTCACCCAATGGCGATACGCAGGGCACCGACGACAGCGATCCTGCCAGCCTCTTCCCCGTCGCTGCGCAAGCGCTTGATGCGCTGGGCATTGCCTTCCTCGAATTGCGCGAACTGACCCCGACGGGTACCTACGGCGCGAGCGAAGTGCCCCGTCAGTCGCCGCTCATCCGCCAGCATTTCAAGGGGCCGCTGATCCTCAACAGCGACTATACGGCGGAGACAGCGCAGCAGGCGCTCGATAGCGGTGTCGCCGACGGCATTGCGTTCGGTCGCCCGTTCATCGCCAATCCCGACCTCGTCAATCGGCTGCGGACCGGCGCGCCGCTTGCCGAGTGGGATACGAAGACCTTCTACACCCAAGGCGCGGAAGGCTATACGGATTACCCTGAACTCGAAGCTGTCGCCTGATGATATCGGGGCGCGCCCACACGGAGCGCGCCCTCCTCATTTCGGCCGCATGTCGGACTGCTCGGCGATCAATGCCAGAACCATGTCCGCATGCTCCTCCCGACAAATGAGCAGATCGGGCATGTAAACGTCTTTCTGATTATAGATGAGCGGGCTGCCATCGATCCGGGATGCATGCAGGCCGTGGGCGAGCGCGACGGCGACCGGAGCCATGCTGTCCCACTCATATTGGCCGCCCGAATGAAGATAGATGTCGGCTTGCCCCAGGATCACGGCCATCGCCTTGGCACCGGCGCTGCCCATCGGGACCAGTTCCGCGCCGAGCCGGCCGGCGACGTCGATCGCTTCGGATGCCGGGCGGGTGCGGGACACGACCACGCGCAGGCGATCCGGCGCGGGCGGAATGTCGCGCGGCTGATCTGATCGGAGCACGACGCCCCCGTTCAGTCCCGGCAGAGCGACCGCGCCGGTCACGGGACGACCGTCGATCGCAAGACCAACATGCACCGCCCAATCGGCACGCTGCTCGCCATACTCCCGTGTGCCGTCGACCGGATCGATGATCCACACGCGTTCCTTGTCGAGCCGTGTGCCGTCGCACTTCATTTCTTCCGACAACAGGCCATCGTCGGGCCGCTGCTCGCGCACGGCGGCGACGAGAAACTGGTTGGCGGTCTGGTCGCCCGCCTTCCCCAAAGCACCAGAGGAGAAGACATCACTGTCGCGCACCGCGATGAGGATGCGCCCCGCAGTTTCCGCCAGATGCGCGGCAAGCTCCGCATCGGACAGGGTCATGGCAGGAGCTTCGCGACGATCAGATCGGCGGCGTCCTCTGGCGTCATGCGCGTCGTGTCGATGTAGATTTCAGGTTCGATCGGCGGCTCATATGGGCTGTCGATACCCGTGAAATTCTTGAGCTGGCCTGCACGCGCCTTCTTGTAGAGGCCCTTGACGTCTCGCGCTTCCGCGTCGGCAAGCGGCGTGTCGATATGCACTTCGATGAATTCACCCGACTGCATCATCTGACGCACCATGTCGCGTTCCGAGCGGAAGGGGGATATGAAGGCCGTGATGACGATGAGGCCCGCGTCCGTCATCAATTTGGCAACCTCGCCGACGCGCCGGATATTCTCGACGCGATCCGCATCGGTGAACCCCAGATCCTTGTTGAGGCCATGCCGCACATTGTCACCGTCAAGAAGGAAGGTATGGCGATTCATGCGCGCCAGCTTCTTTTCGACAAGGTTTGCGATGGTCGACTTGCCCGCGCCCGAAAGGCCGGTGAACCATAGAACAGCAGGCGTCTGATTCTTCAGATTCGCGTGATGATCGCGTCCGATGTCAGTCGCCTGCCAATGCACATTCTGAGCACGGCGAAGGCTGAAGTGCAGCATGCCCGCCGCCACCGTCGCATTGCTGATCTTGTCGATCAGGATGAAGCCGCCCAGCGTCCGATTATCGGCGTAAGGTTCGAAGACGATCGGTTTGTCGGTCGTCAACGTAGCGACACCGATCGCGTTCAATTCCAGAGTCTTGGCCGCCAGATGCTCCATCGTATTGACGTTGATCTCGTATTTGGGCTGCTGGACCGTCGCGCTGACCGTCTGCGTACCAAGCTTCAGCCAATAGGAGCGCCCGGGCAGCATCTCCTCGTCTGCCATCCAGACGACCGTCGCCTCGAACTGGTCGGCGACTTGCGGTGGGTTGTCAGCAAGCGCGATGACGTCGCCGCGCGAACAGTCGATTTCATCTGCAAAGGTGAGCGTCACCGACTGGCCTGCGATCGCCTGCGGAAGGTCACCACCCAACGTCACGATCCGCGTCACGGTGCTGGTCTTTCCGGAAGGAAGCACCCGCACGGCATCACCCGGCTTCACTCCGCCGGTCGCGATCAAACCGGAAAAGCCGCGAAAGTCGAGGTTGGGTCGGTTGACCCACTGAACGGGCATCCGGAACGGCTTTTCCGCGTCCGTCGCACTGTTGACCTCTACCGCCTCCAGATGTTCGATCAGCGTCGGCCCCTTGTACCAAGGCGTATTGTCGCTGGGCGCGGTGATATTGTCACCCTTGAAGCCGGAGATGGGAATCGCAGTGAACCGGGTGATGCCAAGCTCGGTCGCGAAGGCGCGATAGGTCATGACGATGCGGTTGAAGACAGCCTGGTCATATTCGACAAGGTCCATCTTGTTGATCGCCAGCACGATGTTGCGGATGCCGAGCAGGTGCGCGAGATAGCTGTGACGCCGCGTCTGCGTCAGGATGCCTTTGCGCGCATCGACAAGGATGACGGCGAGGTCGGCAGTGGATGCGCCGGTCACCATGTTGCGCGTATATTGTTCGTGACCGGGTGTATCGGCGACGATGAATTTGCGCTTTTCGGTCGCGAAGAAGCGGTAGGCGACGTCGATGGTGATGCCCTGCTCCCGCTCGGCAGCGAGGCCATCCACCAGCAGCGCGAAGTCGATCTCCTGGCCCTGCGTGCCCACCCGCTTGCTGTCGGCCTGAAGCGCTTCGAGTTGATCCTCAAAGATCATCTTGCTGTCGTACAGCAGTCGGCCGATCAGCGTCGATTTGCCGTCGTCCACCGATCCACAGGTGATGAAACGAAGCATCGTTTTATGCTCGTGCACCTTCAGATATTGATCGATATCCTCGGCGATCAGGGTGTCGGCTTTATAGATGACATCTGCTTTCGACATCAGAAATACCCCTCCTGCTTCTTCTTCTCCATGCCCGCACCGCCCGCATCTTTGTCGATGACACGGCCTTGCCGCTCACTGGTGGTCGTGAGCAAGGTTTCCTGAATCACTTCGGGCAGAGTGCGGGCCGTACTTTCGACCGCCCCCGTCAAGGGGAAGCAGCCTAGCGTGCGAAAACGGATCGATCGATTGACGATCTCGGGTTTACGGCCAAGCGTCCGTTCCAGCCGCTCGATGTCGTCGGCCATGAACAGTTGGCCGTCCCATTCATACGTCGGTCGCTCCTCCGCAAAATAGAGCGGCACGATCGGCACGTCATTCAGATGGATATATTGCCAGATGTCGAGTTCGG
>CAJYHD010000506.1 GCA_913773715.1 uncultured Sphingobium sp. | reverse complement strand
AGGTCTATCCGTTCAGCGAGGGCACGATCTATCAGGTCTATGCCGCGCCGGGGCTGGTGACCGACATCGCGCTTCAGCCAGGCGAAAACCTCGTGGCCGTCGCCAGCGGCGACACAGCGCGATGGGTGATTGGCGACACAACCAGCGGCTCGGGTGAAGGCAAGCAGACCCATGTCCTCGTGAAGCCCTTCTCGGCCGGACTCCTGACGAACTTGGTCATTACCACCGACAGGCGCGCCTATCATGTTCGGCTGGTCAGCACCGGCGGCACGGCCCTGTCCTCAATGCGCTGGAGCTATCCGCAGGAAGAGCTGCTAGCACTGCGTCGCAAGGCTGAAGTGGCACAAGCCACAGCGCCGATCGCGACCGGCCTGTCGGTCGAAGCTCTGCATTTCAATTATGCGATCCGCGGCGACCGACCGGCATGGCGACCGCTGCGCGTGTTCGACGATGGCTCGAAAACCTATGTCGAATTTCCGGCGTCTCTGGCGACCGGAGAGGCACCGCCCCTGTTCGTGATCGGCGGCGACGGCAAGGCCGAGCTGGTCAACTACCGTCTGCGTGAGAGATTCTACATCGTCGACCGGATCTTCGATGCAGCCGAACTCCGGCTCGGCACGAAGAAACAGCAGGTGGTTCGCATCAATCGCGTGTCGCAGCCGGCTCAGCGGAGGGGCGAATGATCGACGCCGCCGCAAACGCCCCGGCGCCTGCCGCGCTGCCCAAAGTCGATCCCGAGACGCTGTCCATCCGCTCGCGGCCTGCCCGTGCAATCCGATTCAAGCGCGGCACGATCATCGGCGTGGCGGCGCTCGGATCGGTCAGCCTGATGGGAATCGCCTGGATGGCGCTAAAGCCACAGGTATTCCGTCAGGTTGCGCAGGAAAGTGAACTGTCGCAGCCAATGTCGAAGCCGGCATCCGATGCGCTATCCGGCCTGCCGTCCAGCTATGGCGACGCTCCGAATCTCGGACCGCCACTTCCTGGTGATCTTGGGCGACCGATCCTGCGGGCACAGCAGCAGGCAGATGGCGTGGTCCCGCCTGCGCGGGTCGATTCTGCCGAAGCGGAACGCCAACAGCGCCTTGCCGATCTCAAGGCAGCGCGGGAATCGGGATTGATGGCGCAGGTCCAATCGAGCCGCGTCGCTCCCGTTTCGCTGGGCGTCGATCCCGCCGCGGACGTTTCAGGAGTGCCGCCGGCAGCCGTCACGACCGGCACGCCCAAGGAGCAATTTGCCTCCGCTCGCGACAGGGACGGCGACCTCAATTCCGGCAGCTTGGTAGCACCGGCCGCGCCGAACAGCCTGCTCGCCGGCAGCGTGATCGCCGCGAGCCTCATCACCGGGCTGAACTCCGACCTGCCCGGCATGGTCACCGCGCAGGTGACGCATAACGTGTTCGACACGGTCACCGGCAACATCCTGCTCGTCCCGCAGGGTGCTCGGCTGATCGGCAAATATGATAGCGTTGTCGCGTTCGGGCAGCGGCGGGCGCTGGTCATCTGGCAGCGGCTCATCCTGCCCGACGGCAGTTCCGTCCGGCTCGACAACATGCCGGCGACCGATGCGTCGGGCTATGCGGGGCTCACCGACAAGGTCGATTTTCACACATGGACGCTTCTGAAAGGCGTCGCGATCGCCACCTTGCTCGGCGTCGGCTCGGAACTGTCGATCTCGGGTGAAAGCGATCTCGTCCAGGCGATCCGCGAATCCGCGCAGTCGAACACGGCTCGCGCCGGCGACCAGATCACGCAGCGCAACCTCGACATCCAGCCGACGATCACGATCAGGCCGGGCGCCCCCGTCCGCGTTCTGGTGACCCGGGACCTCATCCTCGCGCCGTGGCGCGGCACGGCGGGAGCCTGACCATGGTGGACCTGAAACTCGGCAAACTGCCCGATCGCACGCCGGTGAAGCTCGCCATCACCATCACGCCCGACCTGCAAGGCGCGCTCAACGACTATGCCGCGCTCTACGCGCAAGCCTACGGCCGTGAGGAGCCGGTGGTGGAGTTGATCCCTGCGATGCTGGCGTCGTTTCTCGAGAGCGACCGCAACTTCGTCAGGGCGCGCGACGAAGCCCGCAAGGGGCGGTCATGATCGAGCGGGCCTGGGAACAGAAGATCGAACCGCTCACGGTGCGCATCTCGACCGCCGTCCGTATCACCGGTCTCAGCCGCTCAAGGATATACGAGCTTATCCAATCCGGCGACATCGACACGGTGAAAGTCGGCCGCTGCACGCTGGTGCAGTTTGCCAGCTTGAAGGCGCTTACGACGGGTGCTGATCAAGCAAGCGGATAGTCAGCTCCCGACCAACTTAAGCCATTCCGGTGCGGGCGCCGGAATGACGGCTTGCGCCGAAACCGGTCCCTCGTAAGTTTGACAACTGCCGGTCGGCTACGCGCCATTCCTCGCCATTCGGCGGCTCATTTCCTTTTCCCGGAAGCGGTCATTCGTTCAGATTGGCACCGCTCATCCAGTGGCCAAAAGCTGTCGGTCGGCCACCGACCAGAAATTGCCATTCCGATGCGGGATGTGCTTTCCACAAAGCTGCCATTGAAGGTCTGCTTTCTCTTGCGAGGATCGACCGGAATGAGCCGCAAACTGTCGTCTGCTTGCTTGTGCCCACCACGCCTGACATGGTGACGGCATGAGGGAACGCTGTCTGCTGCTAGTCATGATTACATTGGTAGCTTGCACACAAGCCGCAAGCGAACCGGCAGGCCCCTGCACAGAGAACTTCTGCCTGCCCGCTGGGGCCAAGATTACCCACACGCAGGCTGGACCAGATTTCGACGTCCATGACGTCCTATGGAATGGCGAGAAATTCGGCATCTACGAAGGCAACTTTCCCCAAGAGGGCGATCAGGGCAGTCGCGTAGCCGTCAAGCTCAGCATTGACCCCAAGGCCCGCATTGCCATCGCGGAAGGTCGCGGTAGTATCATCGTCGCCACTGGGAAAGACTGGCCCGCTTATTTGGACGTAATGGGGCCATGCAAGTCGGAAAAGGGTTGCGCCGTTGTGAAGTTTGGCGCAGCACTAAAGGGACGGTGAGGTTGTAATACGCCAAAAAGACCAGAAGGTCGCCATCGACCATTTCTTGCCGGTTGATATGATTTAGCGGCTTCCTAATAGCGGACATCAAGCGATAAGGCTAAAGCGGGGCAAGGAGATCACCATGCCGTCTGTAGAAGTGTTCGAGAAAGATGAGATGACGCCCCTCTTTCAAGGCGAATTCTCTTTTTTGCCCCGGATAGGGGAATACGTCTCCAAGGACGCGGGAGGATATTTTAACTTCTACAATGTGGTTGAGGTCTGGCACCGTGAAGAGGGTGCAACTGGCATCTTTCGAGCATGCATTCGCGTCGAAATCAACGACTAGGCCGTAACCGAGGTGAAGCGGAAGGCGACCAGTTGCGGACATGGGGCAGTTGTGTGACGATCACCGAATGCGGTCCTACAATCTTTCGCTGTTGTGTTTTGCCGCATTGACGTCCTGTGCTTCTAAGCCGGTCGAACTGTCAGCCAATAGGTGTTGGGTCATATCTGTTGGCGACAAGGTTGAGGGCACCGCCATTCTCTTCGCGCACGCAGCTAAAGACGGCTGTATCGAATGCGGAGCATCTGTTTCCGGCCGAGACTGCCCCGGTTTCGGCTTCGTGTCGAGCAGTGACAGTGTAAATCAGGCCTATGACCGCATTGTGCAATCGGCGCGTCAGGATGAGTTCGGCAATGTTCAGGTCGTCGTGCAACTGTCGGCGGAAGCGATACCAAACGAGGCTACAGGAAGGCCAAGGTTGCTGGCAACCCGTTTAAGCCTTGCAGAAGCAGACCCGCCTAGTGGCCGCTAATCACACTCTATCACCACAAAGCCGACCTTCCACTAACTACCCATCCCCACTATTTGATGGATTGAACGAAGCGACGTTTCGCGCCAGTGCGGTCGGTCCGGTGTATGTTTGCACCAAATCCGACGCCTGGACGGCTGTTGTTGCCCCCTAAATGGCTGACAGGGCCTCGCGTGTTTTCGCGATGAACTCGCGGGGTGACCTATAGCCGAGGGCGCGATGTGGATGCACCTCGTTATAGTGG
>CAJYHD010000505.1 GCA_913773715.1 uncultured Sphingobium sp. | reverse complement strand
CGCTACGATCCCCGGTCGCACCGTCATCGGTATCGAACTGCCCAACGCGAACCGCGAAGGCGTGTCTTTCCGCGAGCTTATAACGTCGGAGCAATTCGCGCAGGAAGCGACGCTGCCGATCATCCTCGGCAAGAATATTTCGGGCGAACCGATTATCGCCGATCTTGCCCCCATGCCGCATCTGTTGATCGCGGGTACCACCGGGTCGGGCAAGTCGGTGGGCCTCAACGCGATGATCCTGTCGCTGCTTTATCGCATGACGCCCGATCAACTGCGGCTCATCATGATCGATCCCAAGATGCTGGAACTGTCGACCTATGACGACATCCCGCATCTTCTCTCACCGGTCGTGACGGAACCGGCCAAGGCGATCCGCGCGCTCAAATGGGCTGTCGAGCAAATGGAGGACCGCTATCGCATGATGGCGTCGATCTCGGTCCGCAATCTCGCCAATTATAACGAGAAGGTCCGCGCGGCGAAGGTGAAGGGCAAGCCGCTCGGTCGCCGTGTCCAGACTGGCTACGATCCCGAGAACGGCAAGCCGATCTACGAGGAGGAGCAGCTCGATTTCCAGCCGCTGCCGCAGATCGTAGTGGTCGTGGACGAACTCGCCGACCTCATGATGACGGCGGGCAAGGAAGTCGAATTCCTGATCCAGCGTCTGGCGCAGAAGGCGCGCGCGGCGGGCATCCACCTGATCCTTGCGACGCAGCGCCCTTCCGTCGACGTCATTACCGGCGTCATCAAAGCGAACCTGCCGACCCGCATCAGCTTCTTTGTAACCAGCAAGATCGACAGCCGAACGATTCTGGGTGAACAGGGCGCCGAACAACTGCTGGGCAAGGGTGATATGCTCTACATGCACGGCGGCAAGGGGTTGATGCGCGTCCATGGTCCCTTCGTGTCCGACGATGAAGTCCGCGTGGTCGCCGATCACTGGCGCGCGCAGGGATCGCCCGATTATATCTCCGCCGTCACCGAGGAGCCGGAGGAGGGCAGCTTCGCGCTCGACGGCGTGGACTTAGGCGACGACAGCCCCGACGCTCAGCTTTTCCGCAAGGCATGTCAGCTCGTGTTTGAGAATCAGAAGGCTTCCACCAGCTGGCTCCAGCGCCAGCTGCGCGTCGGCTACAACAGCGCCGCCCGCCTCATCGAACGCATGGAGGAGGAAGGGCTGGTCGGCCCGCCCAACCATGTGGGTCGCCGCGAAGTGTTGCGCGACGAGAATGGCAATCCGATCTAACCTCTGCGCAACCGATTGCAGAACATGCAATCGCAGGAACGCTCTTCGCATTTGCGGCGAATCTGAGGGATCGGCATAGAGGAGAGGCCTTTCAGGCATCCTCTCCTAAAAACTTTCAAAGGCCGGTCATCTGACCGGCCTCTTTTTTTGCCTGTGCTGCGCGCGTCGCTCGGCGCGGACTTGCCATTCCGGAACGGTCGGGTTCACAGGGGGTTCAACGCCCGCGCTCTATTTCCGGCGCATAGAAACAACCGGAGTTGCCAGACATGAAGCGCCTGATCGCGCCCCTCACCCTGACTCTCGCCGTGGCAGCACCTTTCGCGCTGCCTATGGTTCCTGCAGCCGCGCAGACCGACCAGTCCGATCTTGCCAAGGTCAATGCATATATCCGCGCCGTCACCACCATGACCGCCGACTTCAGCCAAACCGACCGCAACGGCCAGACCCTGACCGGGCAACTGACGCTCAAGCAGCCGGGCAAGATTCGTTTCCAGTACCAGAAGGGGGTGCCGCTGCTGATCGTCGGCGATGGCAAGTCCCTAACCGTCATCGATTATGATGTGCGGCAGGTGCAGCGCTGGCCGATCGGCAACTCGCCGCTCAGCGCACTGATTGATCCTACCAAAGACCTATCGAAATTCGGCAAGGTCGTGCCGACCGGCGACGCGTCGATTTTGAGCATCGAGGCGCGCGATCCCAAGCGGCCGGAATTCGGCACGATCACCATGATCTTCAAGCGCGACGCCGCCAGCCCTGCGGGTCTTCAACTTTATGGCTGGGTCGCGCTCGATTCGCAGAATAACCGTACCGCCGTCCGCCTGACCAACATCAAATATGGCGTGCCGGTTGCGGACTCGGCGTTCCGCTGGACCGATCCCCGCCCTCGTGGCCGTTCTACGGGTTAAATCGAGTTCATGGAGCGATGGACGGAAAAACTGTCTTCATCGTTCATCTGCCGCTCATATGAGCGCGGCTAAACAGAGATCAAGGCGGAAGAGACACCGGGATTTCCCCCCTGTTACCCGGTCTTCCCTACCGTCGCAAAGCGCTTCGAGGGCGCGATCGAGACCCCCGTTCCACGCCCCCGGAGCGGGGGTCTTACTTTGTGCGGAGCGCGCCGCCCGCATCTTGCAAGCGGCACCGCCGCACCCTATCGCTTTGCCACCATGCCACAGACGCTCAGCATCGCATCCTGGAACATCAATTCGGTTCGCGCGCGGATCGACATCGTCGAACAATTTTTGCGGGAGGAAAGCCCCGATATTCTCTGCCTTCAGGAAACGAAGGTGGTGAACGAGATCTTCCCCGCCGATATGTTCCGGCGCATGGGCTATGGCTATCAAGTGCTGAACGGCCAGCGCATGCACCATGGCGTCGCGATCATGAGCCGTGTGCCACTGCATGAGGATGACCGGCTCGATTGGCAGGCCAATGGGGAAGCGCGGCATGTCGGCGTGCGGCTCGACAATGGCGTGCGAATCGAGAATGTCTATGTGCCTGCTGGGGGAGATGTGCCCGACCGGACCGTCAATCCCAAGTTCGGGCAGAAGCTCGACTTCATCGAACGCATGATCAATTGGTCTGGCAAACTCGACGACAAGCCCACGATCCTGACCGGCGATTTCAACATCGCTCCGCTGGAAAGCGACGTGTGGAGCCACAAGCA
>CAJYHD010000504.1 GCA_913773715.1 uncultured Sphingobium sp. | reverse complement strand
TATGGACGCCGAACATCGGGTCGGGGAGGGCAGGGCGGGTGTAGCTTCCAACGAACTGGCGCCAGCGGCACAGGCGCCAGCGGCCATGCTCGCCGCCGAGACTCATGTCGGGCGCGCGGCCTAGCGCGTCAGCGATGATATCCTCGTCGTTGGTGTAGCTGTTCTGGGCCATGGCGTGCTCTCCCTCAGGCCGGAACCAGCGTGACGTCGAGGTTCTTAAGCCCGTTTATGAAGTTGGAGCGGAAGCGTCGCGGCGCGCTCTCGACTTCAAAGGCCTGAACATGGCTCGCCAGGAGACGAAATGCCACCCGCAGCTGCATTTCGGCGAGGCGCGAGCCGACGCAGACATGCTGTCCGGTGCCGAACCCCACATGCTGGATATTCCCCCGAGTGATATCGAAGCGATCGGGGTCGGCAAAAACCGCTTCGTCGCGATTGGCGGAAATATACCACATCACGACCTTGTCGCCGCGGCGGATCGGCTTTCCGCCGATTTCCGTGTCGGCCGTTGCGGTGCGGCGCATATGCATCACGGGGCTGGCGTAACGGACCATCTCCCGGACCGCGGTCTTCAGCAGGTCATGGTCTGCGCGGATGAGATCCCATTGGTCCGGATTGGCCGAAAAGGCGGCCATTGTGTGGCTGAGGGAATTGCGCGTGGTCTCATTGGCCCCGACCAGAGCAAGGATGAGGTTTCCGACAAATTCCTTGAACGGCACGGGCGCACCGTTCACTTCCATATTGGCAAGAAGCGTCGCCAGATCCGGGCCTGGATTTTGGCGCCGATCATTGAACAGCTTCTCGGCGAAGGCGAGGAATTCGCCGAAAACGGCCGCCATCGCTTCCGGGGATTGACGGTAATCAGGATCGTCCTCGCCCACGAAGGCGTTGGTCCAGTCGTAGAGCTTCGACCAGAGCTCTGAAGGCAGATCGAACAGTTCGCACAAGGTCAGCAGAGGAAGAGGGGCTGACAAGAGCGGTACGATGTCGACCTTTTCTCCAAGCGGAATCTTCTCGATGAGAGACTGGCAGCGTTCCTCGATCCGCTGCTCAATGCCGGCCAGCCGCGTGGGCGAGACGGCCGGCATGATGAACTTGCGGTAGTTTGTGTGCAGTGGCGGGTCGAGCGAGATGAAGGGAATGCCGATGACGGATTCCCCGGCACCTGTCAGGCCGACCTCGTTTTCGTTGAAGATGCGGTGGCCGCCATTTTCATAGGCCGAGGAGAACTGGCGGGGATTTTTGGAGACCTCAACTATGTCGGCATAGCGGGTGAGGGCCCAGAACCCGGCGCCATCGCTCTCCGGGTTCCAGTAGACGGGCTCCTTACGCCGCAACTCTGCGAACACGTCGTGGGGAGCGCGATCCAAGTAAAGATCGGGATCCTTGAGATCCGGCCGCGCGGTTGTTGATGGCATCGGTCCTAGTCCTTTTAGAAGCTGAAGCGCGCTGTCACGCCGTAGGTGCGCGGCGTCGAAGGGACGAGGAAGTTGTAAGGGAAACCCGCTCCGCGCAGGTCGAGCCCATAGCTGTAGGTCTTGCGGTTGAAGGCGTTGTTCACCCAGCCTCGGACCATGAGCGGACCGTGTGTCCAGGCCAGTGAAGCGTTGACCTTGGCATAGGCGCCCTGCTGCAGTTCGGAGTTCAGTTGCCCGGTGCCGGCGGCGTTGCTGGCGTTGAACGGCGAGAAATACTGCCGGCTGAAATAATTGACCGTCGGCGAGAAAGTCAGCGAGTCCGAACCCGTGTCGAAGACCGTCCAGTCGAACCCGGCCGTCGCTGTCCAGCGCGGGGCGAAGTGGAGATCTTTCCCCGCCAGATTGGTGCCCTGAAGGGTCAGTTCCTTGTAGGTGGCATGGAGATAGCCGCCCGATGCGTTGATCGAGAAGCCCTTGAGGAGGCGCAGCGTGGCTTCGACTTCGCCGCCATAGACTTCCGACTTGGGCGCATTGACGAGGAACGACACAGGGCCCGGGCGCGTGTCCTGCACCTGCTGGTTCTTGTAGTCATAGTAGAAGGTGGCCGCGGACATCGTCAGCTTGCGGTCGAAGAAGCGGCCCTTGATGCCGGCCTCATAAGCATTGACCTGTTCGGGATTGATATAGGTGATGCCGACAGACGAGGTGTAGCCGCCGCCGTTAAACGCACCCGAACGGTAACCGCGGCTATAGCTTGCATAGACGAGCGTGCCGATGTCGAAGGTGTAGCTCAGCGCTGCGCGGCCTGTCAAAGCTCTGTTCTTGCCGTCGATCGCATAGCGCGCCGCCGGGTTATAGGGACAGGTTCCGGCAACACCCGTGCAGGGCACGGTCGTTGCAAGCGGCGTTTGCGCGCCGTTGACGTCGCCGGCGAACAGATAGGCCTGGCCATCCCGATACTGAGCGTTGTCCCATGTATAGCGCGCGCCGAGCGTCAGCACGAGCTTGTTCGTCAGGTCGTAGTCGCCTTGCAGGAACACGGCTTTCGATCGGCGCGACTGGACATAGTGCTGGTAGAAGCCTCCGTTCACGCCGGGCCCAAGCGCGCTGCCGATATTGAAGGTGTTGTCGGTTATGGTGCGGTCCCATCCGTAGAAGGCGCCGCCGACCAGTTTCAGCTTCTGACCGTCATAGTTGATCCGCGCTTCCTCGCTGAACTGGCGGAAATTCGAGCGCCAGTTGATGTCGAGCACATCGAGGGGCGATCCATCCGCGGCCTGCTGGAGATTCTGCTTGCCCCCATCATAGGAGGTGATGGAGGTCAAGGTGACCCGCGGCGCAAGTTCGAGGGCGACATTGGCGGCAACGCCCCATGCGTCCGTGCGGCTGTCGCCAATCCGGTTTTCGTTGATGTCGAAGAAGCCCTGTCCCGGCGTCTTGGGACCGGTCAGGCCATGGATGCCCGCCTGCGTCCCGCGGTCACGTCCGGCATAGGCGCGGATCTTGATATCGAGTCCGGCATTTCCGGGTTTCATGCGCAGGTAGACGCGGCCCTGCAGCGTATCGATACTGTTGCTGTCGCGTCCGCCGGTCGCCAGATTGTGCAACTGGCCGTCGCCCTTCTCATAGTTGCCGCTCACGCGGATGCCGAGCTGGTCCTCGACCATCGTTGCCTCGACAGCGCCCTGGACCTTGTAGGTGTCGAAATTGCCATAGCCGCCCTCGAGATAGCCCTCATTGCCCCTGAGCTTGGGCGCGCGGGTGATGAAGTTGATCGCGCCGCCCGTGGTATTGCGGCCGAACAGCGTGCCCTGAGGGCCGCGCAGGACCTCCACGCGGTCAAGATCGAAGAGACCCATGCCATGGCTGGTGCGGGCGGCGATGTAGACATCGTCGATATAGACGCCGACCGGCGAGGCTTGGTTGGAATTATACTCATTGGCGACGCTGATGCCGCGCAGCGAGAAATTGGGCTGTGTGCTGCCATAGGGGCTGCTCACCTGCAGATTCGGCACGGCCGTGGCGAGGTTGGCGGAATTGGTGATGCCCTTGTTCTGCAGGGCGTCGCCGCCCAGTGCCGAGATCGCCAGCGGCACATCCAGGAGGGACTGGGAGCGGCGCTGTGCGGTAACGACGATGTCGCCAACCGCAGCGTCTACATCGGCGGCTGGTGCTCCGCTGGTGGAAACATCGCTGCTGGTTTGGGCGCTTGTCTGTGCCAGAACGGGGGTCGAAACCGATGCAAGCAACATAGCCGCCAGCGCGTGAATATCTCTTGAATTACGGGTCATCAGCCTCTCCCTTTTCACGGTCGTCAATCCGTCTTGCTGCGGATCGTCGATGGTCTTTTCTAGCCGGGCGGACCGCCAATGGCTTTGCACAGGCTTGTGTCGGAATTTGACAAAACTTGCGCGTATCTTGCGCATGCTGGCCCAAACGGTCTCTTTGATGTGGCGCGAAAAATCGCGTGAGGAAGCGATTGAGAGGACCTGAGATGCACCCGTCGGCCCATGCTGGCTCAACACCCTCTAAGCCGGCGATCGTCATGGCTGCGACCGGCGAGACCATCGATTATGCGTCGCTCGAGGTCCGGTCCAATCAGATCGCGCATGCGCTGCGGGCGCTCGGTCTAAAGCGGGGGGACGTGGTTGCCACGCTCTTCGACAATGGACCTGAAGTCTTCATTTTCGGATTCGCGGCGCAAAGGATCGGTCTTTACCTGACCTCGATCTCCAACAAGTTGAGTGCGGCGGACGTCGCCTACATCCTCGAAGATTGCGGTGCAGCGTTGCTCGTCGCATCGGAGCGCTACCTCGGCCTGGCAGGGCAAGCCACAGCCCTTGCCGCCAATGTTGACCTGTTCGGCTGGCAGGAGTGGGCAGACCGAACGAGCGAATTTCCTGGCACGCCGGTCGCCGATCAAAGTCCAGGCACCGACATGCTCTACTCGTCGGGCACGACCGGCCGGCCCAAGGGCGTCAAGTTTCCCTTGCCGGTCGGCTTGGTCGATCAGGAAACGCCGCTCATGGCGATGGGGCGGCAACTCTATGAAATGGGGCCCGATACGATCTATCTTTCGACATCGCCGCTTTACCATGCCGCACCGCTGCGTTGGGCGATGACGATTCTCAGGCTTGGCGGTATCGTCATCGTGATGGAGCGGTTCGACGCAGAGGAGACGCTCGCGCTCATCGAGCGGTACGCGATTACACATGCCACCTTCGTGCCCACGCATTTCATCCGCATGCTCAAGCTCGATGAGGATATGCGCGCGCGCTATGACATGCGCTCGCTGCGCGCCGTGGTTCATGCCGCCGCACCGTGTCCGATCCCGGTCAAACAGGCCATGATCGACTGGTGGGGACCGATCATCCACGAATATTATTCGGGCACCGAGCAGTGCGGCATCACGGCGATTTCAGCAATGGAGTGGCTGGCCAAGCCCGGATCGGTCGGTCGGGCTGTCCTGGGCACGGTTCGCATTACCGATGAGGCGGGGCAGGAGGTGCCGCCGGGCGTCGATGGCAATGTCTGTTTCGCCGGCGGCCCTGCCTTTGAATATCACAAGGATCCGGAAAAAACCGCGGCGGCCTATGACCGCAATGGCTGGGCGTCGCTTGGGGATGTGGGGCATCTTGATGAGGATGGCTTTCTGTTCCTAACCGATAGGAAGAGCTTCATGATCATTTCGGGCGGCGTGAACATCTACCCCCAGGAAATCGAGAATTGCCTTGTGACCCATCCCGGCGTCGCGGACGTCGCCGTCATCGGTGTTCCCGACGAAGATCTGGGCGAAAGCGTGCTCGCCGTTGTCCAGCCTGCCGAGGGGGTGCAAGCAGACGACCAGCTTGCGCTGCAACTGCGCGATTTCGCGCGTTCCGCGCTTGGCGGGGTCAAGACGCCCCGGCAATTCGTCTTTCGGGCCGAGTTGCCGCGCGAACCCACGGGCAAGCTCATGAAGCGCAAGCTTGCAGACGAGTTCCGCGCCAAGCGGTGAGGCTGTCGTCCGGCTGGCCTTCAAATGCGGTCTCGGCTCAGGGGCTACCGATTTCCGTCACTATGCACATCTCAAGTGGGCGGCGTTGTTCCTGCGGGGCGGGCCGCGCCGGGACCGCAATGACTGGCCGAACGGCATGACGCGATCAGGGTGATCGCTGACGTACATGCTACGGTCGTTCTACGGTCGTTTTCGGCCGCGACGGACCCGGGCTTGCGGATGGGCTGGACGGCCGTCCCGATGCGGTCATCTTACGGACTTGCGGCAAGGCGCTGCGCTGCGAAGCCGCGCTGGTGTGTGGTCCGCGATTTCCTGTCAATGCGCGTTTCAAGTCCGGGGACGAAACCCCTCGGTGAGAAAATCAACCATGTCCCTCGCAATCTCGGCTGGGGGTCGAGGACCATTGGGGTCGTACCAGTTGGCCGGTCCATTGAGGGCGCCGGCAAGGGCGAAGGCGGCGAGTTTAGCATCGGTCGGCGCAATGGAACCATCCGCGATTCCATCTTCGATCAGCGATTGCATGAAGTCATTGGTTTCGGCCTTCAGGGCGCGGAACTGCCTCGCTCCGTCTTTAGAGAGTGCGTCTTCGTTGGTTCGAATGACGCAGCGCCCGAAGTCTTCCATGCTGTTCTCAGCGAAGCGAACGAGAAAGGCGCGGAGGCGGTCGAAGCCTGATCCACTTTGCGCTTCAACATCCGTGGCCGCAGCGCGCAGTAATTCCATACCACGTATAAGGCATTCAATCAGAACCTTCTCTTTGTTCCCAAGATAATAATAGATCGTCGGCTTGCTGATTTTCAGGATCGTCGCAACCTCGTCGAGAGAAGCGGCGTGAAAACCCTTCGCATTGAACTGTTTGACTGCAACGCGAAGGACGGCCTCTCGCTTTTGCTCGCGCTCGTAGGCTCGTTCGTCGCGCGTGCGGAAGGGAGATACGATTTCATCGGGCATAGCGTTCAATCATCCGTCTGCATCGACACTCCTTGACAAAAAACTCCTCCTTTAGCAATCTACTAATGAGTAGACCTATGAAGGTTGAGTTTTATGATTCTCACCGAGACCCAATCCGCCATTCGCGATGCTGTCCGCGATTTTGCGCAGGAGCAGATTCGTCCGAACAGCGCCGCCTATGAAGCGGCGAAGGCCTATCCGCCCGAACTGTTTGAACAGATGGCTGCGCTGGGACTGCTGGGCATGACCGCTCCGGAAGCGGCGGGCGGCGCAGGCGCGGACCATGTGTCCTACGCGCTGTCGCTGATAGAGATCGCGGCGGCGGACGGCGCGCTCTCGACCATCGTGTCGATCCAGAACAGCTTGATCGTATCGGGCATATTGAAGGATGGCACTGCGGCCCAGCAGGCGCGCTTCCTGCCGGACCTGATCGCCGGCAAGATGATCGGTGCCTTCGCCTTGACCGAGACCGATGCCGGCTCGGACGCGTCGGCGATCCGCACCCGCGCGGTGAAGGTGGACGGCGGATACCGGCTGACCGGCGCCAAGCAGTTCATTTCGTCCGGTAAGATCGCCGGTATCGCCATTGTCTATGCCGTGACCGATCCGGGGGCGGGAAAACGCGGCCTTTCCGGCTTCATCGTGCCGACGGACAGCGCGGGCTATTCGGTCGACAAGGTCGAACACAAGCTGGGGCAGGGCGCGTCGGATACCTGCGCAATTCGCTTCGACGATCTGTTCGTGGCTGAGGAACTGCGGCTTGGCGCGGAAGGCGCGGGCTATGGCATCGCCCTGTCCAATCTTGAGGTCGGGCGCATCGGCATCGCCGCGCAGTGCATCGGTATGGCACAGGCCGCGCTCGAGATCGCGGTAGAATATGCCAAGGACCGCAAGAGCTTTGGCCAGCCGATCATTGCGCATCAGGCGGTGGGGTTCCGTCTCGCCGATCATGCTGCCCGGCTGGAGGCCGCGCGTCAGTTGGTGCTGCATGCGGCATCGATGAAGGATGCCGGCCTTCCGTGCCTCAAGGAGGCGTCGATGGCCAAGCTTCTTGCATCCGAGACAGCCGAGGCGGTCGTGTCTGCGGCGATCCAGACGCTCGGGGGCTACGGCTATCTCGAAGAATACGGGGTTGCGAAAATCTACCGCGATGTGCGGGTTTGCCAGATCTACGAGGGTACGTCCGACATCCAACGCATGGTGATTGTGCGTGCTCTTTGAGGAGACATGAGATGCAGGATGATCCGGTAGTCATTGCGGGGTACGCCCGCACGCCGATGGGCGTATTTCAGGGCGCGCTTTCGGCACTCAAGGCGACTGATCTTGGCGCGGCGGCGGTGAAGGCGGCGGTCGAGCGGGCGGGTGTCGATCCACGAACTATCGACCGCATCTACATGGGCTGCGTATTGCCGGCAGGTCTGGGTCAGGCGCCGGCGCGGCAGGCAGCGCTTGGCGCGGGCCTGCCCCGATCGGTCGAGGCGACCACGGTCAACAAGATGTGCGGCTCCGGTATGCAAGCGGCGATCATGGCGGCCGAGGCGCTGGCGGCGGGGGCGGTCGATGTCGTCATCGCCGGCGGCATGGAGAGCATGACCAATGCGCCCTATGCTCTGCCCAAGCATCGCGCGGGCGCGCGTATCGGCCATGATCGCATCGTCGACACGATGATGATGGACGGGCTGGAGGATGCCTATACGCCGGGAAAGGCGATGGGCGCCTTCGCCGAGGATGCGGTGCGCGACTATCAGTTTACGCGCGAAGAGCAGGACGATTATGCTATCCGTTCGCTTGCCCGTGCCAATGGTGCGATCGGATCGGGAGCTTTCGCGCGGGAAATCGCGCCTGTTACCGTTTCTGGCCGTGGCGGCGATGTGATCGTCGATACTGACGAGCAGCCAGGCAAGGCGAAACCCGACAAGATTCCCGGCCTCAAGCCGGCCTTTGTCAAGGACGGCACAATCACGGCGGCCAATGCCTCCTCCATCTCCGATGGAGCCGCTGCGCTGGTGTTGACGCGCAGGTCCGTGGCGGAGCAGCAGGGCATGCCCATCGTTGCGACGGTCGTCGCCACAGCCGCTCATGCGCAAGAGCCGGCGCTCTTTACCACGGCGCCCGTGCCTGCGATGCGCAAGGCGCTGGAGAAGGCCGGTTGGTCGGCTTCCGATGTCGATCTGTACGAGGTCAACGAGGCTTTTGCGGTCGTAGCGATGATTGCCGCGAAAGACCTCGATATTCCGGCCGAGAAGCTCAACGTCAATGGCGGCGCGACCGCCCTTGGCCATCCCATCGGCGCCAGCGGCGCGCGCATTCTGACGACGCTTATCGCAGCACTGCAAAATCGCGGTCTCAAACGTGGTCTCGCTTCGCTTTGCATCGGCGGCGGTGAGGCCACGGCCGTGGCGATCGAACTCAACTGAACCAGAATCGAGAAAGGCTTGTAATGGATATCAAGGGAGTTGCGGCGATCGTAACCGGCGGCGCGTCGGGCCTGGGCGGCGCTACCGCCGCAAGGCTGGCGAGAGGCGGCGCGAAGGTTACGATCTTCGATCTCAACGAGGAACTCGGCACCGCCCACGCCTCAGAGATCGGCGGTCACTTCATCAAGGTGAATGTGACCGACGAAGCGGCCGTCGAGGCGGCTATCGCGGAGGCCGAAGACCTGAACGGCAGGGCGCGCATCCTAGTCAATTGTGCAGGGATAGGACCGCCTGCGAAGGTCATCGGGCGTGACGGGAATGCGATTCCGCTCGGCGATTTTTCGAAGATCGTGTCCATCAATCTCATCGGCACGTTCAATATATTGTCGAAATTTGCAGCGCGGATTCATGATGGCGAGCTCGTCGGGCCCGAGGAACGCGGCATCATCATCAACACCGCGAGCGTTGCCGCTTACGACGGGCAGATCGGCCAGGCCGCCTATGCGGCCTCTAAGGGCGGCGTGGTGGGCATGACGCTGCCCGTTGCGAGGGAGTTCGCGCGATATGGCATTCGCGTCATGACGATCGCGCCCGGTCTCTTTTTGACGCCGCTCCTTGCCAGTCTGCCGCAGGAGGCGCAGGACTCGCTGGGCAAGCAGGTGCCGTTCCCGAGCCGCCTCGGGCATCCCGACGAATATGCGCTGATGGTCGAGCAGATCATCGCCAATCCAATGCTCAACGGCGAAGTCATCCGTCTCGACGGCGCGATCCGGATGGCGCCGAAATGAGCGGGCAGCAAAGCGGGGCCGGTCCGCAAAAGACGGCTGAGATCGCAGCGAAAGTGGAAGCTTTCGTCCGCAGCGTTGTGGTTCCCTACGAACGTGACCCGCGCCGGGATCATCATGACTGCCCAACCGATGAGCTTATCGCTGAGCTGAAGGACAAGGCGCGGGAAGCCGGCGTGCTGACGCCGCATATCCTCCCTGACGGGAGCCATCTGACGCAGCGCGAAACGGCGATCGTGCTGGCCAAGACAGGCTTGTCGCCGCTCGGCCCGCTCGCCTGCAACACTGCGGCGCCTGACGAAGGCAATATCTATCTTCTCGGCAAGGTCGGCAGCGCGGAGATAAAGGAACGGTTTCTGAAGCCGCTGGTCGACGGGACCAAGCGCTCCGCTTTCTTAATGACTGAGCCGGCAGCCGAGGGCGGCGCGGGTTCCGATCCCTCAATGATGCAGACCACCTGCCATCAGGACGGTAATCACTGGGTTATCAACGGGCGCAAGGCGTTCATCACCGGCGCGCAGGGCGCGGGTGTCGGCATCGTCATGGCCAAGTCGCAGGACGGCGCCTGCATGTTCCTGGTCGATCTTCCCGATCCCGCGATCCGCATCGATCATGTGCCCAACACGATCGATAGCTCAATGCCCGGCGGCCATGCGACGCTGACCATCGACAATTTGCGTGTACCCGCCGACCAGATGCTGGGGCATAGTGGCGAAGGCTTCATCTATGCACAGGTGCGCCTGTCCCCGGCGCGTCTGTCGCACTGCATGCGCTGGCTTGGCGCCTGCATCCGGTCGAACGAAATAGCGACTGACTATGCCAATCGGCGCATGGCCTTCGGCAAGGCGCTGATTGACCATGAGGGCGTCGGCTTCATGTTGGCGGAGAATCTCATCGACCTCAAACAGGCCGAACTTATGATCGACTGGTGCGGCGAGGTGCTCGACGGCGGGTCGCTCGGCACGGCGGAAAGCTCGATGGCGAAAGTCGCCGTCTCCGAAGCGCTGATGCGCGTGGCCGACCGCTGCGTGCAGGTGATGGGCGGCAGCGGTGTCACCAGCAATACCATCGTCGAGCAGGTCTACCGCGAGATTCGCGCCTTCCGCATCTACGACGGCCCGACCGAGGTCCACAAATGGAGCCTTGCCAAGAAGATCAAGCGCGACTGGAAAAAGGCTGAGGAGGCCGCAGTGGCATGAGCGTGGTTGGACAGGACGCCAATGCCGGCACGACCGCCGTGCGCGAGGCTTATCGTTTTGACGAGGCCGCGCTCGCGCAGTGGATGGACGCAAATGTCGCAGGCTATGCTGGTCCCTTGACGGTCGAGCAGTTCAAGGGCGGCCAGTCCAATCCGACCTACAAGTTGGTGACGCCAGGGCGAAACTATGTACTGCGCCGCAAGCCGCCGGGCGAGACGCTGAAAGGCGCGCATGCGGTCGATCGAGAAGCGCGGGTGCTGAGTGCGCTGGGCGGCGTGGGGTTCCCCGTTGCCCATGTGTTCGGTCTGTGCACGGATGAGAGCGTCATCGGCAGCTGGTTCTACGTCATGGACATGGTCGAGGGGCGCATCATCTGGGACGCGACTTTCCCCGACGTGCCGCGTGAGGAGCGACCGGCCTATTTCGACGCGATGAACGCCGCGATCGCGCAGCTGCACGGCATCGATTATGCGGCGATCGGCCTTAGTGATTATGGCAAGCCCGGTAACTATTTCGCCCGCCAGATCGGCCGCTGGTCGAAGCAATATCTGGAGGACACGGACGCCGGCCGCGACGCCGACATGGACGCGCTGATCGAGTGGCTCCCCGTCCATATTCCGGTCGGCGAGGAAAGCAGCATCGTCCATGGCGATTTTCGCTGCGACAATATGATTTTCCATCCGACCGAGCCCAGGGTGCTGGCAATACTGGATTGGGAGCTCTCGACGCTCGGCCATCCGCTTGCCGACTTCGCCTATCATGCGATGATGTACCAGATGCCGCCCGACATCGTGGCGGGACTTGGCGGCATAGACGTGAGCGTGCTGAATATTCCGTCGGAGGCCGACTATGTTGCTGCCTATTGCGCGCGTACCGGGCGCAGCGGCATTCCCAACTGGGACTTCTACATCGCCTTCAACTACTTCCGGATGGCGGCGATTTTCCACGGTATCAAGGGCCGGGTGATCCGCGGCACGGCCGCCAATGCCCATGCGCGTGAACGCGCGAAGGCCTTTCCGCGTCTTGCTGCTCTCGCACGCGCCTCGATGGAGAAATGCAGATGAGCGAGACTCCAGTCCTGTTCGATGTGGCGAACGGTATCGCCCGCATAACGCTCAACCGACCGCAGGCAGGTAATGCGTTGGACCTTTCCATGGCGCGCACGCTGGTCGAGATTGCGATCCGCTGCCAGACTGACAAGGCGATCCGCTGCGTGGTGCTGACGGGCGCGGGGCGGCTGTTCTGCGCTGGCGGCGATCTCGGTGCGTTCGAGGCGGCGGGCGAGCATGCCGATGCGTTGCTGAGCGAACTTGCCGGCACGCTGCACATGGCGCTCGCCCGTTTCGCGCGGATGCAAAAGCCGTTGCTGGTGCTGGTCAATGGTCCGGCAGCGGGCGCGGGGCTCAGCCTCGCTATCTGCGGCGACGTGGTGCTGGCGAGCCGCTCGGCGCATTTCACGGCGGCTTATGGCGCGATTGGCCTGACGCCCGATGGCGGCATGAGCTGGCTGTTGCCGCGCTTGGTCGGCCTGCGCAAGGCGCAGGAGATCATTATCACCAACCGCCGCATCAAAGCCGAGGAAGCCGAGGCGATCGGCATGGTGACGCGTACCGTCGATGATGATGAACTGGCTGCACAGGGCGATGCGATGGCTGGCCAGCTCGCCAACGCCGCCGTCGGCGCGATTGGTGCGGCGCGCAGTCTGCTGCGCCAGAGCTTCGAGAGCAGCCTCGAAACCCAGATGGAGCAGGAGGCCGCCTACATCGCCCGCGCCGGCGCTCTGCCTGAATGCCGCGAGGGGCTCGCCGCTTATTTTGCGAAACGCACACCCGATTTCAAAGGAGTCTGATCCATGGCCGAAGCCTACATTGTTGAAGCCGTCCGCACTGCCGGTGGGCGCCGCAAAGGCGCGCTGGCCGATTGGCACCCGGCCGACATGGGCGGAGAAGTGCTCAATGCCATCGTCGAACGGTCTGGCATCGATCCCGGCGCGATAGAGGATGTCATACTGGGCTGCGTGACGCAAGCCGGTGAGCAAGGCTTTGCCTTCGCCCGCAACGCGGTTCTGGCGTCAAAGCTGCCGGAGACCGTACCTGCCGTCACGGTCGATCGGCAGTGCGGTTCGTCGCAGCAGGCGCTGCAGTTTGCGGCTCAGGCGGTGATGTCGGGCACGCAGGATGTGGTCGTGGCTGCCGGCTCCGAAAGCATGACGCGCGTGCCGATGTTCTCGAACATCTCTTATCATGAGCGTGACGGTGTGGGCATCGGCCCGTTCAGCGACCGCATCAAGCAGCGTTTTGGTGTAGAGACCTTCAGCCAGTTCCAGGGCGCCGAGATGATTGCGGCCAAATATGGCTTCGACCGCGACACGCTCGACCAATTCGCGCTGCGCAGCCATCAACGCGCGGCCGCAGCAAGCGAGAAGGGGGCCTTCGACAAGCAGATCGTACCGCTTGCCATCGAGGGCGGACTGCATGTGAAGGATGAAGGCATTCGCTATGACGCGACGCTCGAGAGCATCGGTTCGGTCAAGCTGCTGACGGAAGGCGGCGTCATTTCGGCCGCGAATGCAAGTCAGATCTGCGATGGAGCGTCCGCTGTTCTGGTCGTGAGCGAGCAGGCCTTCAAGGTACATGGGCTCACTCCCATCGCCCGGATCGTCACCATGGGGGTGACCGCGGGCGACCCCGTCATTATGCTTGAGGAACCGATCAACGCCACGCGCAAGGCGCTGGCAAAGGCAGGTCTCACGATCGATGATATCGATCTCTACGAGGTCAACGAAGCCTTCGCGCCGGTCCCGCTCGCCTGGCTCCAGGCTTTGGGTGCCGACCCGGAGAAGCTCAACGTCAATGGCGGTGCCATTGCGCTGGGCCATCCGCTCGGCGCGACGGGTACTAAGCTCATGACTACGTTGATCCACGAACTGCGCGCTCGCGGCCTCCGCTATGGTCTTCAGACCGTCTGCGAGGGTGGCGGAATCGCCAATGTGACGATCGTGGAGGCCCTGTAATGGCTATAAGCACGCGTATAACGGAACTGCTCAGTATCGATCATCCCATCGTGCAGGGCGGCATGATGTGGGTCGGCCGTGCGGAACTGGCCGCAGCTGTCTCCAATGCCGGGGGTCTCGGCATCCTGACCGCGCTGACGCAGCCGACACCCGATGAGCTTCGCCGCGAGATCGATCGCTGCCGGACGATGACGGACAAGCCGTTCGGCGTGAATCTTACGATCCTGCCTTCGGTCACTCCGCCCCCTTATGCGGAGTATCGCAAAGCGATCATCGAAAGCGGCGTGCGCGTCGTCGAGACTGCCGGTCACAAGCCGCAGGAGCATGTCGAGGATTTCAAGAGCCACGGCATCACGGTGCTGCATAAATGCACCGCGGTCCGCCACGCACTGTCGGCCGAGCGGATGGGTGTCGACGTGATCTCGATCGACGGGTTCGAATGTGCGGGTCATCCTGGCGAGGATGACATTCCAGGCCTAATCCTGATCCCGGCCGCCGCCGACAAGGTGAAGATTCCGATTATAGCCAGCGGCGGTTTTGGTGACGGCCGCGGCCTGGCCGCCGCGCTGGCACTGGGGGCGGAAGGCATCAACATGGGCACGCGCTTCTGCGCCACGGTGGAAGCGCCGATCCACGCCAAGGTGAAGCAGTTCATCGTCGACAATGACGAGCGCGGTACGAACCTCATCTTCCGCAAATTTCACAATACTGGCCGCGTCGCGAAGAATAGCGTGTCGGATCAGGTGGTGGAAATCTCGGCGCGCGACGGTGCGGTGTTCGAGGACATCCGGCCGCTGGTCGGCGGCGCGCTGGGCCGCAAGGCGCTGGAGACCGGCGATCTCGACGCGGGCCTTGTCTGGGCGGGGCAGGTGCAGGGGCTGATCCACGATGTACCGACCTGTCGGGTCCTGATCGATCGCATCATCCGGGAAGCCGAGGCGATCATTCGCGACAGGCTGAATTCCATGGTTGCGGCTCTGCCGCAGGGAGCAGAAGCAGCATGACCTACGAGTTTGTCGAAGTCGCGCACGAAGGCACCCTCACCATCGTCACGATCAACCGGCCAGCCTCGCATAATGCTTTACACAGTGCGGCCCAGAGAGAATTGGGGGCTGTTTTCGACGACTTTGCGTCTGATGACAGTCAATGGGTGGCGATCATAACCGGTGCGGGTCCGAAAGCCTTCTGCGCTGGCCATGACATTCGGGCCGAGCCGGTGATCTCCTCAGATATGGCTCAGTCTCCGGGATTTGGAGGGCTCGCATCGCGGTTCAATCTCACAAAGCCCGTGATTGCAGCCGTTAATGGTTTGGCGATGGGCGGCGGCTTTGAGATCGTTCTAGCGTGCGACCTTGCGGTGGCGTCTGCAAATGCCGTTTTCGCATTGCCTGAACCGCGTGTGGGGCTGGCGGCCCTAGCTGGCGGCATTCAACGCTTGCCGCAGATGGTAGGTCTGAAACGGGCGATGGATCTGCTTCTCACCGGACGCCGCGTTTCGGCAAAGGAGGCTTTTGATCTGGGACTGGTCAATGAAGTCGTTGACGATGACGTACTGGGCGCCGCGAGGCGATGGGCGGCCGACCTGCTGGCTTGTAGTCCGATGTCGGTGAGGGCGACCAAGGAGGCGGCACTTCGGAGCCTATCCAGCCCGGTTGAGGAAAGTCTCCTCGCCGGTTGGGAGTATCCCGCGATCAAAGCAATGCTTTCTTCGGCGGATGCGGCCGAGGGACCGAGAGCCTTTGCCGAGAAAAGGCCGCCAGCCTGGAAAGGCTGCTGACATGTCCAGCGATGCACAGCGAGATGGTCTTGCCTTCTTGGACAGTTTGGCGGCTTAGTTAAGCTAATCCCGGTTGTCGTTCATGCCCTCCATGATCTGATTGCCCGATCCGCCGATAGGGGGGAGGCGTCACATAAAACGGGCACAGATATGCGCTAAGGCTTGCAGGCGTCGAGAATGTCCTGATTTCCGACCAAACCGAAGAAGGGCAGAGTATGAGGGGCTACTTCCCTCCTCATATCTCATTGTGTGACGGAATTAGGACTCCTCACCTAACTGACGACGCTCATCTTGCTACCGTCCATATCGTGCGCATCAGCACCGTAGAAATTAGGTCTTGGACTTGTAACGGATTTGTGCCGGTCACCTATCTCATTAAGCCACCTTGGCTTCGAAGGCGAGCGGGCTGATGCCGCCCAGATATGAATGGCGGCGGCGGGTGTTATAAAATCCGTTGATGTACT
>CAJYHD010000503.1 GCA_913773715.1 uncultured Sphingobium sp. | reverse complement strand
GCTCCACGCCGCCTTCGCGACCGATCAGCACATGGTCCGCGCCTGCCACGCCATGGATCGGCAGCAGCTCGCGCGCCAGAACGCGAAAACGGCGCTTCATCCGATTGCGGATGACAGCGCCGCCGATCTTCTTGGTGACCGTGATGCCCACGCGCATCGCCGGATCGCCGTCGCCCCGCTCACGGACGAGCAGCACGAAGCCCGGCATGGGCGCGCGCCGTCCGCGATTGGCCGCCAGAAAGTCCGCGCGCCGCGACAAGATCATCGGCGCAGCAGTTTCCGGCGTTATGCTCAGGCGCTCAGGCTCTTGCGGCCACGGGCGCGACGCGCACGCAGGATGTTGCGGCCGCCGGGGGTGGCGGAGCGGGTACGAAAACCGTGACGGCGCTTCCGAACGAGATTGCTCGGCTGATAGGTGCGCTTCATCGTTGTATCCTCAAATATGCAAACAGAATCGGGCGTGACAAAAAAGGGCCGCTTCGCAGCGGCCGCTTCGATCAGGGGCCGTCCGATAGGGAAAAGGGGGGGCAGAGTCAATCGGCTATTGGCGTGGTTGCGTCCCCTCATCCCATCACCCGCGCGTCATCACAGCGAAGGCTGGTATCCCAGGCAGATGGGCGGCGCGCTATCGATAGAGATGCCAGCCTTCGCTGGCACGACGGTAAAGTCGAAGATTACTTACCACGCGCCGCAGCCACACCTTCCTTCAATACTTCATATCCCACTGCGCCGTTCAGCACCTGCCCGCCGATCACGAAGGTCGGCGTCCCGCTTGCCTGCAGTTTTTGCGCGAGCGCGATGTTGGACGCGATCTCCATATCATATTTATTCGACGCTATTGCGGCTTCCGCCTCGCTCCGGGTGATGCCCGCCTTGGCGGCGGCGGCGATGATGGTGTCGCGCGTCACCTTGCCCGCGCCATACAGCGCCTTGTGATAGGCCATATATTGGCCCTTCTCGGCGGCGAGCAGCGACACCTTGGCCGCGTCGCCGCTTTCCTCCGATAGAATAGGCAGTTCGCGATAGATGACCTTCACCCTGTTGTCGGACCCCACTAGCCTGGCGAGGTCGGGCAGCGAGGCGCGGCAATAGCCGCAGGCATAATCGAAAAATTCGACGACGGTGACGTCGGCATTGGCCGCGCCTTCCCATGCGCCCGCATAGGGTTTTTCGATGGCGGCGCGGTTGGCGTCGATCGTGCCCGACATGCGCTGCGACTGGAGCTTCTCGATCGCCTGCGGAATGATCTCGGGGTGCGCGAGGATATAGTCGTGGACGATTTGTTCGATCGCGGCCTTGTCGGTCGCGTTGACGCTGACGGGCGCCTGCACGGCGAGCGCGGTGCCCGTGGCAGCCGCGATGAAGGCGAGGGCGCCTAGGGTCATCTGCATGGTCCTGTTGGAAAGGGCGGCGCGAAAGCTCGGCCGGGACGGTTCGGTCATCAATATTATCGCTTCTTGCGCTTCTGTTCGATCGCGGCGCGGGAGACCATCGCGATATCCTGCGCGCGCAGATAGTCAACCGTGCCGGGCTTCAATCCCTGCATCGCGGCGTCCGCGCTGCGCAGCGCCATCGGATATTGCGCCATCATGGAATAGCGTTCCGCCGTCGCGAGTGCCGCGCGCGGCGTGTCGCCCCGCCGTTCATAGACGACGCCCAGCTGATACCAGGCAAAGGGGTTGTCGCGGTCGCGCTGCACGGCGAGGCGCAATACCTGCTCGGCCTCGGCGAAATTCCTGTCATCCTCGGTCGCGATCAGCGCATGGGACAGCAGCACGGAAATCAGCGGCTGGTTGGTCAGCTTCACTGCTTCACGCAACGGAGCGATCGCGTCGGCGGGCCTGCCGCTTTCGAGCAGGATCTGGCCCTTCAGTTCCAGAAAATAGGGATCATGCGGTTGGGCCGCGAGTAAGGCATCGGCTTCGGCCAGCGCCTTGTCGGGGTAGGCGCTCTTGTGCCAGGCATAGGCGCGCGCATAATGCGCGGGGATCGACTGGTCGCTTTCGGGATATTTGGCGAGCGTATGGTTGGGTTCGGACACGAAGCCGATCAGCTTTGCCTTGATGCGCTCGAACCGCTTTTCGAGTGCTGGGTCGGGCGGCTTGTTCCACGCGGGATCGGGTTCATAGACTTCGCGCAGCACCGAAATGCGCTCGCCCGAAAGCGGGTGGGTGCGCCCGTAGCTGTTATCCTGCGGGATGGCGAGGCGATATTCCTGGTTCTGGAGCTTCTTGAAGAATTCCAGACTTCCCTTGCCGCTGATCCCGGCGGTGTGGAGGTAGCGTGCGCCCGCGAGGTCGGCGCTGCTTTCCTGCGCGCGGGAGAAGGCGAGGAACTTGCTCATCGCGGCCTGCTGGCCAAGGCCCATGAGGCCCATGCCCGCTTCGCCAGCGCCGCCCGCGATCGCCGCCGCGCCGAGTACCAGGCTCAAGAGCGTGATGCCGGTCGCTTCCTTGATACCCTCACCCGAGCGGATGACGTGACCGCCCTCGATATGGCCAAGTTCGTGCGCGACGACGCCCTGCAACTGGTTCACATTGTCGGCCTGCGCGATGAGGCCGCTATGCACCCAGACATATTGGCCGCCCGCGACGAAGGCGTTGATCTCGGGATCGTTGATGACCATGACCTGCACGTTGCGCGGGTCCATGCCTGCGGCCTTCACCAACTGGCCCGACATGTCGCTCATGAAGGATTCGGTTTCGGCGTCGCGCAGGATGCTCTGCGCGGACGCGGTCTGCGCGAAGGTCAGCAGCGCGGTGGCGGCGAGCGCCGCCAGCTTGAGCGTCAGCCGCATCAGGCGAAAAGCTTATAAAGGGGCAGGGCAGGCATGAAGGCGTGCATATGCCCGCCATGCCCTGAACCTGCCGTGAAGCTGGCGCAAAAGAAAAGCGCCGCTGCGCTCCGGTCGGGACCGGTAGGGCAGCGGCGCTGTTTCATAGGCTTAAAGTCCGGCTGTTACTGACCGAAGGTGCGCTGCCACCAGCCACGACGCGGCGCAGCGCCGTCTTCGGCAGGGGCCTCGGCATCGGCGGGAGCGGCATCCGCCGTCTCGGCGACGGGAGCCGCGTCCTCCACAGGCGCGGTGACCGCTTCGGCCTCGGGAGCCTCGACAACTGCCGGTTCCGCCTTCTTGCGACGGGTACGCTTCGGCTTGGCCGATGCTTCTTCAGCGGCGGGAGCATCCGCGTCAACAACCGGCGCAGCTTCAGCGTCAGCCTTCTTGCGGCGCGTGCGCTTGGGCTTGGCGGGGGCTTCCTCGGCAATTGGCTCGGCTTCCACCGCAGGTTCGGCGTTGGCCTTCACTTCGGCAACGGGTGCCGCCGCTTCCGCCTCGGCATCGGCCTTCTTGCGCGCACGGGGACGACGGCGCGTCTTGGGCGCTTCCTCCGCCGGTTCGGCAGCGGTCTCGGCGACCGGCTCGGCCGGAACGTCGAGCACAGGCTCCTCCACCGCTTCGGGTGCATCGGTCTGCTCGGCAGAGTCTTCCGCCTCGGCATTTACGCCCGCCTCGCCATTCTCGCGACGGCGACGGCCCCCGCGACGACCCCGACGACCGCGACGGCGCGCGCCGCCTTCTTCGTCGGACGCTTCGGCGGTCTCTGCGGTGACGGCTTCGCCTTCACCCGCTTCGGCATCTTCGTCCGATTCGGCTTCGCCATCTTCGGTCTGTTCGTCGGCGGTTTCGCCCTCGGCGCGGCCTTCCTCGCGCTGACCACCACGGCGACGGCGACGACGACGACGACGACGACCACCATCCCGATCTTCGCCATGATCACCGCGCTCGCCACGCTCTTCCGCAGCAGGCGCTTCCTCTTCCTCGATCTCGTCCTCTTCTTCCTCGATCACGTCGAGGTCGTCATCCTCTTCGGCGAGCGGGGCGTAGGTAACGACGCGCTCGGGGCGCGGGCCGCTGGGTTCGACCGACATGCGTGCGCCTTCGATCTCGCCATCGGGCAGGATTTCGATCCGTACGCCATAGCGCTGCTCGATCTCGTCAAGTTCGCGGCGCTTGTTGTTGAGGACATAGAAGGCCGCTTCCTGGCTCGCGCGCAGCGTGATGATGCTGCCGCGACCGCGCGCCGCTTCTTCCTCCAGCATGCGCAGCGCGCCCAGGCCCGCCGACGATGCCGTGCGCACGAGGCCGGTGCCTTCGCAATGCGGGCACTGGCGCGTGGACGCTTCCAGCACGCCAGTGCGCAGGCGCTGGCGGCTCATTTCCATGAGGCCGAAGCCCGAGATGCGACCGACCTGGATGCGGGCGCGATCGTCCTTCAGCGCCTCCTTCATCGCCTTCTCGACCTTACGGATGTTGGAGTTGTTCTCCATGTCGATGAAGTCGATGACGACGAGACCCGCCATGTCGCGCAGGCGGAGCTGGCGCGCAATCTCGCGGGCGGCTTCCAGATTGGTGGCGACGGCGGTCTGTTCGATGCCATGCTCGCGCGTCGACCGGCCCGAGTTGATGTCGATCGACACCAAGGCCTCGGTCGGGTTGATGACGAGATAGCCGCCCGATTTTAGCTGGACGACGGGATTGTACATCGCCGCCAGCTGATCCTCGACGCTCGCGCGCTGGAACAGCGACACCGCATCGGCATATTGCTTCACGCGCCGCACATGGCTCGGCATCAGCAGGCGCATGAAGTCCTTCGCCGCGCGATAGCCATGCTCGCCCTCGACGATCACTTCCTCGATATCCTTGTTGTAGATATCGCGGATCGCGCGCTTGATGAGGTCGCTGTCATTGTGGATCAGCGCGGGCGCATCGGACTTCAGCGTATTTTCGCGAATCTCGTCCCACAGGCGGGCAAGATAGTCGAAGTCGCGCTTGATTTCGGGCTTGGTGCGCTGAAGCCCGGCGGTGCGAACGATGCAGCCCATGGTGGAGGGCAGGTTCATTTCCGCGATGATGGTCTTCAGCCGCTTGCGGTCCGCCGCGTTGCTGATCTTGCGCGAAATGCCGCCGCCATGGCTGGTGTTGGGCATCAGCACGCAATAACGGCCGGCGAGCGACAGATAGGTGGTCAGCGCCGCGCCTTTGTTGCCGCGCTCTTCCTTGACGACCTGCACCAGCAGCACCTGGCGGCGCTTGATGACGTCCTGGATCTTGTACCGGCGGCGCAGCGCCATGCGCTTGCGGCGCAGTTCGTCGGCGGCGTCGTCACCTTTGCCGCGCCCGCGACCGCCGCGCCGGTTGCCCGATCCGCCATTGGCCTCGTTCGATTCAGCCTGCTCGGACTCTTCGCCGGCTTCTTCATCGTCGTGATGATGCGTCGCCTCGACATATTCGACGCCGCCTTCGGGCGCGATATGGTCGTGCGCGTCGTCATCCTCGTCGTCATAGTCGGCGCGAAGGGCGGCTTCTTCTTCCGCATGCTCGCGTTCTTCGCGCAGCAGCGCTTCGCGATCCTCGCGCGGGATTTGGTAATAATCCGGGTGGATTTCGCTGAAGGCGAGGAAGCCGTGGCGGTTGCCACCATAATCGACGAACGCCGCCTGAAGCGACGGTTCGACGCGGGTCACTTTGGCGAGGTAGATATTACCTTTAAGCTGCTTGTGCTCGGCGGATTCGAAATCGAATTCTTCGATCCGGTTACCCTTGACGACCGCGACCCGGGTTTCTTCCCGGTGGCGCGCATCGATCAGCATACGCATTGTCATTTATATATCTCCGGCGATGGCGGCCGCCGAAATCAGGCAGGGCCGCCTCGCGATAAAATAGGGAAGGCTGCGTGCGCGCCGTCGTCGGCGCGGGTTGCGGCATCATCCCGGTTTGAAGGAAAAGCTGTGCGTCTGCTGCGTCGGCCGGGCCGGACAAGTCGCCGGGCCACACCGTCCACGCCGCATCGCCCGTAACCGGGGCAAGCGTGGATGGAAATTCGTGCCTCATGCAGCGTCAACCTGTATCATCGCATGGGACTGGACACGACCTTGGTTTCTGTGGGTCCGCCCATGCTTGTCTCGCATCCCGCAAGACAGCGCCAATATGGGCATTCTTGCGGAATAATGAATGGGTAGCAGCCATTGAACGACGGGGCAACGGCTGCACGAAATAATGTGACAAAGATCAATGACCTGTCTTCGCCCTTATCAACGGTTGATGGTGAAGAAGCGGTTAACCATCGCGATCCGCGAATTTTGTGGACGCGCGGGCTGCGCCGGTTGCATGAAGCGGCCCCATGCTGTTGCCTATCCTGATCGGTCTGGCGTTTGGCGCGCCTGCGGCAGCGACCCCGCTCATGCCTGTTGCCCTGATGGCCGCCCGCCCGCGCCAGCGCGTCCATTCGATCACCGTGCCGATCCCGCCCGCCGCGCGCGGCATCGCGCTGCCCCGGATCGAGGGCGTCAATGACGGCTCCCGTCCCCTCGTCGTCATCGACGCAGGCCATGGCGGGCATGATCCCGGCGCGATCAACAAGGGCACGGGCGCACGCGAAAAGGATGTGACGCTGGGAATCGCGCAGGCGATCCGCGACGTGCTGGTGAAGTCGGGCCGCGTCCGCGTCGCCATGACGCGCGACGACGACCGCTTCCTCGTCCTTCAGGAACGCTATGGCATCGCGCGCAAGCTTGGCGCGGACCTCTTCATTTCGATCCATGCCGACGCCGCCGATAATGAGCAAGCCCACGGCGCGACCGTCTATACCCTGTCGGAAACTGCGTCCGATCGCGAAGCCGCACGCCTCGCCGCGCGCGAGAACCGCGCCGACATATTGAACGGCGTGGACCTTGGCAGTCAGTCTGGCGACGTCTCGTCAATCCTCATTGACCTGACGCAGCGCGAATCCCTCGGCACGTCGACCCGCTTTGCCCGCTTGCTGGAGCGGGAAGCTGCGCCGCTGGTTCCGTTCCGCACACCCGCGCACCGCTTCGCTTCGCTAGTGGTGCTGAAGGCGCCGGACACGCCGTCCGTCTTGTTTGAAACCGGCTATATCAGCAATGCGCAGGACGCCGCATTCCTGGCGTCGAAGGCGGGGCAGGAACGGATCGCGCAGGGGGTCGCCAAGGCGGTAGAGGTGCATTTCGCCCGTCGTTCCGGTGCGGCTAACGGGGGCTGAGCGCAGCGGTCTTGCCGGAAAGCCGTTTGAACCCTAGAGCCTCATTCCCATGGAAGAGGCTCGTCCCGATACCGCCCGCATGTCCTTCATGAGCCGCTTGCGCAATGCAGGGGGTGGCGTCGCCGACCGCCTTCGCCCGCTCTGGGGCCGTCGCCTGTTCCGCTGGGTCGCGCTCCTCTTAGGCGCTCTCCTCATCGCATATGCGCTTTTCTGGGTCGTCTTCGCGCGCGGCCTGCCCGACGCGGCCACGCTGCTGGAATATGAGCCGCCGCTGCCCACCATGGTGCGCGACATTAACGGCCAGCCGGTCCACAGCTATGCCCGCGAACGACGCGTCCAGCTGCAATATAGCGATTATCCCCCGCTGCTGATCCGCGCCTATCTGGCGGCGGAGGACAAGACTTTCTTCGAGCATCATGGCGTCGACCTGCCCGGCTTTGCAGGCGCGGTGGTGGATTATGCCAGCAAGCTCGGCTCGGGGCAGCGTGCGCGGGGCGGCTCCACCATCACGCAGCAGGTGGCGAAGAATCTGCTGATCGGTGACGAATATTCGCCGACGCGCAAGGTGAAGGAGATGATCCTCGCCTGGCGCATGGAAAATGTGCTGTCGAAACAGCAGATTCTCGAACTCTACCTCAATCAGATATTCCTCGGCCGCAACGCCTATGGCGTGCAGGCGGCAGCGCGCGCCTATTTCGACAAGGATGTGGCCGACCTGACTCTGCCCGAAATGGGCTATCTCGCAATTCTGCCTAAGGGACCGGCGAACTATCGCCCGGAAAGCGAAACCGGCCATGCACGCGCACTCGACCGGCGCAACTGGGCATTGGGCGAGATGGAAAAGAACGGCTGGATCACCGCCAGCCAGCGAGCCGCCGCCACCGCCGCGCCGCTCGGCACGGTCGCGCAGCGCGGTTCCAGCTTCGATGCGCGCGCGGGCGGCTATTATATGGAGGAAGTCCGCCGTCGCCTGATCGACCAGTTCGGCGAAAAGGCGGAGGATGGCCCGAACAGCGTCTATGCCGGTGGCCTGTGGGTGCGCAGCCCCTATGATCCGGTGGCGCAGGACCACGCCAAGGATGCGTTGCGCGCCGGGCTGCTCCGCTTCGATGGCGGGCGCGGCTGGTCCGGCCCCGTGGGCGAAATCAACATCGACAATGGCTGGCAGCGCGAACTCGCCGCCTCCTATGTCGGGATCGACTATGCCGAATGGCGCGTCGCTGCCATCGTCGAAAAGTCTGGATTGCAGGCGCAACTCGGCTTTACCGACGGCAGCACTGGCGTACTGCCCGCCGACGCCGCGCAGATGCCCTATCGCCGCACCGGCCAGCCCGCTTTTGCGGCGCTAAAGCCCGGCGACCTGATCGTCGTCACGCGCAACGGCTCCAGCTGGGCGCTGCGCTCCATCCCGTCCGTGTCCGGCGGCATGGTGATCGAAGAAGTCCATTCGGGCCGCATCCGCGCGATGCAGGGCGGGTTTGATCCGCGCCTGTCCTCCTACAACCGCGCGACGCAGGCGCTGCGCCAGCCCGGTTCGACCATCAAGCCCTTCGTCTATGCCGCCGCGCTGGACGGCGGCATGACGCCCGCCTCGATCATTGTCGATGGGCCGCTGTGCGTCTATCAGACCGCCAGCCTGGGCCAGAAATGCTTCCGCAACTTCTCGGGCGGCAGCGCGGGGCCGCAGACGATGCGCTGGGGCGTCGAGCAGTCGCGCAACCTCATGACCGTGCGCGCCGCCAGCCAGACCGGCATGGAGCGGGTCGTCCGCACGATCAAGGCGGTCGGCATCGGCGACTATCAGCCCTATCTTTCCTTCGCGCTCGGCGCGGGCGAGACGACCGTCGAAAAGATGGTCAACGCCTATGCCACGCTCGCCAATCAGGGCAAGCAGCAGCCGTCCAAGGTCATGGACTATGTGCAGGATCGACGCGGCAAGGTGATCTGGCCGGTCGGCTGGCGCGCCTGCGACGGGTGCAACATGGCAAACTGGGACGGCAAGTCG
>CAJYHD010000502.1 GCA_913773715.1 uncultured Sphingobium sp. | reverse complement strand
GCAGCGTTTCGCAGCTGTTCGGCTAGTATGACGATGACGCGATCACCTGCGCCATGGCCGTGCCGATCGTTGACCCGTTTGAAATGGTCGATGTCGCAGGCGATCAGGCTCCCACCGCTGCGCACGTGCCGCGCCGCTGCCTCGTCGAACCCGCGCCGGTTGAGCAGGCCCGACAGTGGATCGATCAGCGCCTCGTTACGGTAGCGCGTCAGCACGTCTGTCATCGTCGCGGCCAGGCCCGACAGAGCGAGAAACAGCCCAAACATGCAGGCGAGCGCTTGCATCAGGAAGACATAGTCGCTGTCGCGAAAGGGGACGCCGCTCGGCAACGTCCATGACACACTTGCCCCCCGCAGCAGATTGTCGAGCGACACCAATATAACGGCTGCGTAGAGCGCCCGGTCCGGCCAGCCGTGCAACCGCTCCCGCGCCACGATCAGTGGTAGGGAAATAAGAAGGAAGCAGCCGAAGTCCGACGATGCCAGCTCCAGCGGGACGTTGCCGGTCAGGTTGGCAAAGCCGCACAGCCACACCGATGCACCCCAAATGCCGATCCGCAGCCCGAACATCCAGTCTGGCCGCCAGCGATCCAGCAGCGCCTGGCTGAACAGCAGGAAGCCGCTAGCAAACAGCAGGTCGGCGGCGATGCCCCACAGGTCGGTGGGCAGCGCGGCAAATCCCACCGGCACGGCGAAGCCGCCTGCCACGCAGAAAAATGCGCCGCTCCACCAGCCTGCCGCTCGTGCGCCCCATCCCCATATGATCAGAAATGCGACGCCGAAGCTCGCCATCATGATCGGCAGGAAAAATGCGAAATTCTCTCCCATTTTACGGTGACATCCCCCAATGTCGCTAGAAGTCGGCTGGCGGCCTTACAGGCCGCTGCATTCACGGCAAGCTGCTACCGCAGCATGATTAACAAAAGCCTCGCACGCGGAAGTGGCCGATGCCTGACTAGACGAATATCGTCCGTTCCGGTTCATTCGATCGCAATTCGGTCAGGTGTGGGCGGCTCGCTCGTTCCACCGCTCTAGCAACGGCACCAGCTCATCGAAATGGTCGATGACCGCATCGGCTTCCAACGCCTCGACCGGCCCATCGAGAAAGCCGAACGATACCGCAATGTTCGGGATGCCCGCATTGCGCGCGCCTGCGATGTCGTTGATCGTGTCGCCTAGAAAGATGCTCCGTCCACCACCGGAGCGGGCAATCATCTCGTGGATCGGGGCCGGGTCTGGCTTGGATATGCCGACCGTGTCGCCGCCGATGATCGCTGCAAACCGATCAGACAAGCCGAGTTGCTGCATCAGCGGGATGGTGAAGCGTTCCACCTTGTTCGTGCAGATGGCGAGCTTCACCCCGCGCGCGGCAAGCGCATCGAGCATCGCGACGCAGCCGGGATAGGGGACCGAATGGACGGCGAGATTCTGCTCATAACAGTCGAGCAGCACCGGTAGCGTCCGCCCCAGCATGTCGTCATCATACCCGCCCGACGCATCGAGTGCCTGTTGCAGCATGACCTTCGCGCCTCTGCCGACGAAGGGGCGGATCGCATCTGCGGGGAAGGGGGGGCGACCGATGGTGCCGATCGCATGGTTGACTGCCGCAGCCAGGTCTCCGCTGGTGTCGATCAGCGTTCCGTCAAGGTCGAAGCCAACGATGTCGAAGGGGAAATCCGTCATGGCTCCGCCCCATGCCGCGACCCCGGTGGCAAAGGCAAGGCAAACATGGCAGAGAGCGCTTCGCTCGCCATTCGAGAGAGGAATATTTGCCCGTGACAGCACCCCGACCTCTTGCCGTCATCATCCTCGCCGCCGGACAGGGGACCCGGATGAAGTCCGCCACGCACAAGGTGCTGCACCCCATTGCGGGCCGCCCGATGCTGCTACACCTGCTGGCGAGCGTCGCAACGCTTGAACCCGAACGGCAGGTCGTGGTGGTCGGCGCAGGGCGCGATCAGGTGGAGCGCGCGGTCGCAGGAACCGGCGCGGTCATCGCGGTGCAGGACCAGCAGCTTGGCACTGGCCATGCCGTGGCGCAGGCGCATGACGCGCTCGCCGGGTTCGCCGGAGATGTCCTCATCCTCTATGGCGATGTGCCGCTGGTCCGCGCCGAAACGATGCACGCCATGCTCGACCGGCTCAATCGCGGCGACGAACCGCGCGCCGTGGTGCTCGGTTTCCGCCCCGACGCCGCCGCCGCTTATGGTCGCATCATCGCGGACGGGCAGGGCATCATCGAAAAGATGGTGGAATATAAGGATGCGAGCGAGGCGGAGCGCGCGGTGACGCTTTGCAACAGCGGCCTGATGGCGGTGCGCTCGACCGACCTGTTCGTGCTGCTCGACAAGATCGGCAACGACAATGCGGCGGGCGAATATTATCTGCCCGACATCGTCATGCTGCCCGATGGCCAGAGCGCGGTGATCGAAACGCAGGCGTGGGAAGTGGCGGGCGTCAACAGCCGCATCGAACTCGCCGCGGTGGAGGCACAGTGGCAGGCCCGCCGCCGCGAGGACGCGATGCGCGAAGGCGTGACGCTGGTCGCGCCCGAAACCGTCTTCTTCAGCTATGACACGATGCTGGGCCGCGATGTCGTGGTCGAACCCAATGTCGTGTTCGGCCCCGGCGTGACCGTGGCCGACGATGTCACGATCCACGCCTTCTCGCATATCGAGGGCGCGACGATCGAGAGCGGCGCGGAGATCGGACCCTATGCCCGTCTGCGCCCCGGCGCGGGAATCGGCCCCAAGGCGAAGGTCGGCAATTTCGTCGAGATCAAGAAGGCGACGGTGGGTGACGGGGCGAAAGTCAACCACCTGTCCTATATCGGCGACGCCAGCATCGGCGCGGGCGCGAACATCGGCGCGGGCACCATCACCTGTAACTATGACGGCTATTTCAAATATCGGACCGAGATCGGCGCGAACGCCTTCATCGGATCGAACAGCGCGCTGGTCGCCCCTGCCAGCATCGGCGACGGCGCGATCGTCGCGGCGGGCAGCGTCGTGACCCGCCCGGTCGCCGCCGACGCCCTCTGCCTCGTGCGCCCCGAACAGGTGGAAAAGCCCGGCTGGGCCGCGCGCTTTCGGGAGAAGATGAAGGCGAAGAAGGCCGCCGAGGCTTGATCCGATTGCGCCGCCGCCCGCTGTTCGTGGGCCTGATCCTGCTCGCCGCGATCATCGGCGGTGTCTTGTGGTTGATCCATAACGCCAGCGCTACGCCAATCGTGCGGCGGACCAGCATCGCGCTGCCATGGCCCGATGGCGCGCCGCGTCGGCCGGTCACCGTCGCGCTGATGACCGACACGCATCTGTCCGGTCCCGACAACAGCCCGGAGCGGATGGCGCGCATCGTCGCGCAGATCAACGCGCTGCGCCCCGACCTCATCCTGCTGGGTGGCGACTATATGGGCGATGACAAGGGCGGCGCGGTCTATGACGCGCAGGCCAGCATAGCGCCCTTCCGTCAGTTGCGCGCCCCGCTCGGCGTCGTCGCGGTGCTGGGAAATCACGACAGCCACAGCAGGAAGAACCCGACCTCGCTGAAGGCCGCTGCCTGGCATGACGCCTTCACCCGCATCGGTATACCGCTGTTGCAGAACGGCGCGATCCGGCGCGGGCCGATCGTCGTCGGCGGCGTGAAGGACATCTACACGCGCAAGGTGGACATCGCCGGAACGCTGCGCACCATGGATCGGCTGGGCGGAGCGCCGATCTTTCTGTCGCACGGCCCCGACATTTTCCCGGCGCTGCCCGACAAGCCGATCCTCATGGCTGTCGGCCATACCCATTGCGGCCAGATGGCGCTGCCCTTCTTCGGCCCGGTCTATACGCCCTCGCGCTTTGGCCTGCGCTATGCCTGCGGCGAATATCGCGATGGTCTGAAGCGCATGATCGTCGCGGCGGGCGTCGGGACCAGCGGTCTGCCGTTCCGCATGTTCGCGCCGCCCGATATCTGGCTCATCACCATCCGCCCGCTTTGAGATTACCGATAATCCACATCGCGGCCATTCCCCTGTTTTGTCGGCCACGTTAATGGCATGGCGAGGCTTGCCGGATAGAAGATCGGCGGTCATCATAGTCAAAGGTCTGGGACGGGGCTTTCCTTCATGTGCGGAATCATCGGGATCATCGGCAAGGATGATGTTGCGGAGCGTTTGGTCGACGGGCTGAAGCGCCTCGAATATCGCGGCTATGACAGCGCGGGCGTGGCGACCGTCCATGACAGCGCGATCGAGCGCCGTCGCGCCGAGGGCAAGCTCGCCAATCTGGTGAAGGAACTCGCCGCCGAGCCGCTGCCTGGCACCACCGGCATCGCGCATACCCGCTGGGCGACGCATGGCGCTCCGACCACCAGCAACGCGCATCCCCATGCGACGCGCGAGGTGGCGCTTGTCCACAACGGCATCATCGAGAATTTCAAGCCGCTGCGCGAAGAATTGATGGCGCGGGGCCGCACCTTCGACAGCCAGACCGACACCGAAGTCGTCGCCCATCTGGTAAGCGAACTGGTCGAGCAGGGGGCCAGCCCCAAGGACGCGGTGAGCCAAGTGCTGCCGCGCCTCCACGGTGCGTTCGCGCTCGCCATCCTGTTCCGCAGCCATCCCGACATACTGATCGGCGCGCGTCTCGGATCGCCTCTGGTCGTTGGTTATGGCGAGGGTGAGACGTTCCTCGGCTCCGACGCGCTGGCACTGGCCCCGCTGACGCAGCGCATAGCCTATCTGGAGGAGGGCGATTGGGTCGTCATCACCAAAGATGGCGCGGAAATCTTCGACAAGGACAATGACCCCGTCGAACGCCCCATCACCATCTCCGGTGTGACCGGCGAGCTGATCTCCAAGGGCAATCATCGCCATTACATGCTCAAGGAGATTTACGAGCAGCCGGTCGTCGTCGCTCAGACGCTGCGCTCCTATCTTCAGCGGATGGAGGATCGCGTTTCTCTCCCGGTCCCCGACTTCGACCTTGGCATGATCCGTCGCGTCACCATCGTCGCGTGCGGCACCAGCTTCTATGCCGGAATGGTTGCCAAATATTGGATCGAACAGTTCGCCCGCGTCCCCGTCGACATCGATGTCGCGAGCGAGTTCCGCTATCGCCAGCCGGTGATGGAGGAAGGCGGGCTGATGATCGTCATCAGCCAGTCGGGTGAGACCGCCGACACGCTCGCCGCGCTGCGCCACGCCCGCGTCGAAGGTCAAAAGATCGCCGCCGTCGTCGACGTGCCGACCAGCAGCATGGCGCGCGAAGCCGACCTGCTGCTCCCAACCCATGCCGGGCCGGAAATCGGCGTCGCATCGACCAAGGCGTTCACCTGCCAGCTTGCCGTGCTGGCCGCCTTCGCCGCCAATCTGGCGCGCGCCAAGGGCCGGCTCGACGCCAAGGCGGAAAAGGAACTGGTGCGTCATCTCGCCGAAGCGCCCGCTGCGCTCAACGCCGCGCTCGCCTACGACGAGTCGATCGAGGACATGGCGCATCTGGTCGCGGGGGCGCGCGACGTGCTGTATCTTGGGCGCGGGCCAGACTATCCGCTGGCGCTGGAAGGGGCGCTCAAGCTCAAGGAAATCAGCTATATCCATGCCGAAGGCTATGCCGCGGGCGAGATGAAGCACGGCCCCATCGCGCTGATCGACGAAGCCGTGCCGGTCATCGTCCTCGCGCCCAGCGGGCCGCTGTTCGAAAAGACCGTCAGCAACATGCAGGAGGTTCAGGCGCGCGGCGGCAAGGTCGTGCTGATCTCCGACTATGACGGCGTGCAGGCCGCGGGCGAGGGGTGCATCGCGACGATCACCATGCCCAAGGTCCACCCGCTGATCGTGCCGATGGTCTATGCCGTGCCGGTGCAGTTGCTCGCCTACCATGTCGCCGTGCAGAAAGGCACCGACGTCGACCAGCCCCGCAATCTCGCGAAATCCGTGACGGTGGAGTGACGGTCCGTCCCAAAGCGGGGCGGCGTTAACCCTGTTCGGCAATTGGATGCCGTAGGGTCGCGGGGTAGAAGGCGGCATGCGCCTTATTCCCACCGTCCTGCTCGTATCGACCGCCATCGCCGCTAGCGCTCTGGCGCAGGAACGGCCCACCGCCTTCGTTGTGGAGGAAAGCGGTCGGTCCTTCGGCACGTTGGCACAGGCGTTGGGCGCCATCGGCGACGGGCGCGGCACGATCCGCATCGCGCCCGGCACCTATCACGAATGCGCGGTGCAGCAGGGTGGCGACGTCACGTTGCGGGCGGCGACGCCCGGCTCCGTGATCTTCGACGGCATGGCGTGCGAGCAGAAGGCGGCGCTGGTGCTGCGCGGCCACTCCAGCCGGGTCGAGGGCATCGTCTTCCAGAATATCCGCGTCCCCGACGGCAATGGCGCTGGCATCCGCCTGGAAAGCGGCAATCTGTCCGTCAGCAACAGCCTGTTTCGCAATAGCGAGGAAGGCATATTGACCGGCGATTATGCGGGCGGTCAGGTCAGCATCGACAAGTCGACCTTCCGCAAGCTCGGCCGCTGCGACCGTGATCTGGATTGCGCCCATGGCGTCTATATCGGGCGGCTTGCCAGCCTCTCCGTCACCAATAGCCGCTTCGATCAGGGCGACGGCGGTCATTATCTGAAAGCCCGCGCCGCCAAGGTCGCGATTACCGGCAACAGCTTCGACGACAGCGCCGGTCACCTCACCAACTATATGATCGACCTGTCGAACGGCGCGAGCGGCATCATCAGCGGCAATGAAATGGTGCAGGGCAAGGACAAGGATAACTGGTCCGCCTTCATCACCGTCGCGCCAGAAGGTCGCGAGCATGACAGCAGCGGCCTCGTCATTGAGAACAATAGCGCGTCCTTCGTGCCGGGCGTGACGCGCAATTCGACGTTCGTCGCCAACTTCACCGACGATGCGGTCAGGATTGGGCGGAACCGCCTCGCGCCCAGCATGAAGGTCAAGGACCGGCGCTGAAGTCACCCGGCTTTACGCGCTTCTTCCGCTTAACTTCGCATATTTCCCGCAAAACGCGACATTTTGTTTCGCGCCGCTTATCCTATCGCAATGCAGCCTCCTTTTACCGAGGGGCAGCGGGATAGGACAGGCAAGCCCTTGTGTGCGGCCCGCGCCCGGTCGATAATCGTGCGATGCGTAGCACCTATAACAGCGCCACCGTCCGCCTCTATCATCTGAGCGATGCCGATGGCGGCGGCGCGGCGACCACCCTGTTCTACGGCCCGTTAAGCGAAGCGCTGACTATCGCGGAACAGCAGCCGCAGGACATGCAGGACGGCCTTTTCCTTGCGACCGACAATGATGTCGTGGCCTATCTCGACCTAATCGAAGAGTAGGCCTGCGCACCACTGTCACGGAAGTGCAACATGATCGTCATTCAGGATTCATGAAACTGACATAGCCGCCACGCCACCACGATAGAGGCGGCTTTACATGACGGCACGAACATTTCGGCGCATGATGCTGGCGGGCAGCATCCTGTCGCTGATGCCGGAAGCGGCGCACGCCCAGAGCAACGCGAAATTGCAGCGCCAGATCGATGAACTGAAGGCGCAGGTGCAGGCGCTGACGAGTGCGCTTGCGGCCAAGGGCAATGCGCCGACACAGGCATCTACCCTGCCGCCGCCCGCGACGCCGACCGTGCAGGCAGATGCGCCCGCGCTCGCCGCTGCCACGCCGCCAGCGCAGACGCCTGTGCAGCCGGCATCCGCAACTCCGCCCAAGAAGGCCTGGTACGAGAAGCTGACCCTGCGCGGCTATACCCAGATGCGCTACAACGCCTTTCTGTCGGGCGACGACACCACGCCATCGGGCCAGTCGCGCCTGCGCTCCGTCCATGACAGCGCCATTTCCGATCGCGGCGGCTTCTCGCTGCGCCGCGTACGCCTGATCCTTCAGGGTGAACTGTCCGAGCGTGTCTCGCTATATTTCCAGACCGACTTCGCCAATTCCGTCAATAACCAGTCGGGCACCGAACGTCGCGAGGGCTTCGCCCAGTTGCGCGATGCCTACGCCGATGTCTTCGTAGACAAGGACAAGCGGTTCCGCCTGCGCTTCGGTCAGTCGAAGGTGCCGTTCGGATGGGAGAATATGCAATCGTCGTCGAACCGGCTGACGCTCGACCGCAGCGACGCGATCAACAGCGGGGTGCCGAGCGAACGCGACATCGGCGTCGTCGCCTATTACACGCCGACTCACGTCGAGGACATCTGGGACCGGTTGACCGAGG
>CAJYHD010000501.1 GCA_913773715.1 uncultured Sphingobium sp. | reverse complement strand
CTTGCGAGCCGGCGTTCGTTGCCGATACGGCAACGTTCCTCGCCAAACTTCGCGGCGAAAGCGTGGAAGAACTTGGCGCCGCGACATCGGCGAATTTCCGCAAGCTTTTCACGAAGGTCGCATGACGTTTCGCCTCACGGTCTTGGGCAGCGGCACGTCATCAGGGGTACCGCGCATCGGCAACGACTGGGGCAGATGCGACCCTGCAAATCCCCGCAACCGGCGGACGCGCGTGTCTGTCCTGGTGGAAAGCGAGGCGACACGCATCCTCGTGGACACATCGCCCGACATGCGGCAACAATTGCTGGCTGCGGACGTGATCGACATAGACGCGATCCTCTGGACGCATGATCATGCCGATCATTGTCATGGCATCGATGACGTTCGGCAAATCTACCATCACCGCAAGACTGCGGTTACGGGCTACGCGCGAGAGCCGGTGATCAGGCGGTTGAGCGAACGCTTCTCCTATGTTTTTCAGGGCGCGCGCGGCTATAATCCGACCATCGAACCCCATGTTCTGCCGGATCGACTGTTAATCGGAGATATCTCCGTCACGTCCGTGGATCAGCCGCACGGCGACATATGGTCGACCGGCTTCCGCTTTGACCATCAAGGTCGCTCGATCGGCTACGCGACGGACTTCCATGCCGTAACCCCTGACATGCTTGCACTTTACGATGGCCTCGATCTGTGGGTTGCCGATGCATTGCGTGAGACGCCGCATCCAACGCACGCGCATCTAGCCATGACGCTGGACGCGGCCGCTGCCGTCTCACCCCGTAGGACGATCCTGACACATATGGATCATAGCATGGATTACGACCATCTGTGCGCGATGCTGCCTTCGGGTATCGAGCCGGGCTATGACGGGATGGTGGTGGAACTCGATCCGGCGGTGCAGGAGCGCTGACGATGATGGGAGATCAGGCCGCCTCCACAATCTGGTATGTGCTGGCGATCGTGCTGGTCGGATCGGCGCTGCTTGGCCGGCGGCTCCCCATGGGCAGCGTGATGCGGATGGCGTTGCTGTGGGTCGCAATCTTCGCCGCGCTGCTGGGCGCGTTTACCTTAGCGCAGCGCCAGGGATGGCTGACAGGGCGTTGGGCAGCCGATGGCGGCGTCGCTGCACCAGACGACGCGCCGTCTGGCGTGCCGGTGGCGAAGGCAGAGGGACAGGCTTTGCGCATTCCCGTCGCGCAGGATGGGCATTATTGGGTCCAGGGCCGTATCAACGGCACAACCGCAAGATTTCTGATTGATAGCGGAGCGACGGTGACGGCCTTGTCAGAGCAAACGGCGCGCACGGCAGGCCTCAACTTCGATATGGGTGAACCGGGTGTCGTGCTGAATACGGCAAACGGCAAGATTGAGGCGCGACGGTCCAGCATATCGACTCTAGCAGTCGGGCCGATCAACGCGAGCGATCTGCCAGTGTTGGTTTCACCAGCTTTCGGTGAGGTCAACGTCATCGGAATGAACTTCCTTTCGCGGCTGAAAAGTTGGAGCGTTCAAAGCGGTGAGATGGTCCTGACCCCATGATCATTGGGCGAAGTAGACAATGAAGTGGACACCATTGGCCTATTTCGCGTGCGCATTTGATTTAACATAATTTATATTATCGTACAAAATTCATACCTTGGCGTATCGGGATTGGCAGCCTATCGGAACATACGATTCCTACTGCCGACTGGAGCAATCATGAGCAAAGCCAGTTCTGCGGACATCACGCCGCTTGCCAACGTCATGGCCCAACTGCGCGACCCGGATACCGGTTGTCCCTGGGATATTGAGCAGGATTTCGCCTCGATCGCGCCTTATACGATCGAGGAAGCCTACGAAGTCGCCGATGCGATCGAGCGGAACGACATGGACGACCTTCGCGACGAATTGGGCGATCTGCTGCTTCAGGTTGCCTTTCATGCGCGCATTGCCGAGCAGGCCGGTCATTTCGCGTTGCAGGATGTCATCGACGCCATCACGCAAAAGATGATCCGCCGCCATCCGCACGTGTTCGGCGAAGGCGCGCGTCGCGAAGATGGTCATGCACAATGGGAAGTGATCAAGGCCGCCGAGCGTGCCGAGAAAGAACCTGATCCGAGCGCCCTGTCCGGTGTAGCGGTCGCCCTGCCCGCGCTGCTGCGCGCTGAAAAGTTACAAAAACGTGCAGCCCGTACCGGGTTCGACTGGCCTGACCAAGTCGGTGTGGTGGCGAAGATCGAGGAAGAACTCGAAGAAGTGCTGAACGCCGAGACGCGCGATCATAAGGAAGAGGAAATTGGTGACCTCCTGTTCGCTGTCGTCAACTTCGCACGCCATCTAAAGATCGATCCCGAAGCTGCTTTGCGTCGTGCAAATCATAAGTTCGATCGCAGGTTCCGCGGGATGGAAGATATGGCTGGAGATGCTTTTGCAGGCCTCTCTTTGGAAGAGAAGGAAGCGCTGTGGCAGGCTGTCAAGGCGCGTGAGGCGTGATCCGGGCGGCGAGCGCTGTGGACCATGACGCGATATGGGCCATCATCGAGCCTGTGATCCGCGCTGGTGAGACGCTGGCCCTGCCCCGCGACCTGACGCGGGAGCAAGCGCTGGCAATCTGGACATCGCCGGACTGGACCTTGCATGTACTGGAAGAAGATGGCGCAATCGTCGGCGTCTTTTACATCCGCCCCAATCAGGCGGGTGGCGGATCGCATGTCGCCAACGCCGGATATGTCACCGCTGCACATGCGATGGGACGCGGGGTCGCACGACGGATGTGCGCGGCCTCGATCGATCTGGCGGGGGACATGGGCTTTCGCGCCATGCAGTTCAACTTCGTGGTTTCGACGTAAGCGTGGGCTGGAGACCGCAGATCAGGCGGCTGCGGCGATCGGTTGCTGATTGGGCCGCCAGTTCCACGGCATGAGTTCATCCCAGCGGGT
>CAJYHD010000500.1 GCA_913773715.1 uncultured Sphingobium sp. | reverse complement strand
CCAAGAGCATGGCGCCACAAAAGACGATAGCGCCGATCGTCAGTGTCCGCAGCGTCTGCAGATATTCATCGCGGCAATGTCCGCGCTCGCGATAGCTTTCGGAGGCGTAGCGCTTGAACACGTCGAGTACCGACCGCCCGAGCAGCGTTACCGGCGCACCGAGAAGCCGGATCGTCATCGCCAGATAGCCGGCATAGTCGGCACCGAACCGACTGGCGACGATAAGAACGGGCAACTGTGCCGAGAAGGTATTTATCGTATCGGCCGGCAACGCGAACATCGGAAAGCGTCGCTGACGCTTCCAGAAATTTACCAAGGTTGTCCGCCGCATACCCTGAGGCGGCAAGCGCAGCGGGAAAAGACGCGACGAAACGATAAGCGTCAACGCCGCGCCGGACATGAAGGCCAGCGAAAGCGCCTCCGCCGACGGACGGAATAGGCCGATACTTACCTGGATCAGAAGAATGATCGAGGCTTGCACGATCCGCAAGATCGATAGCCGCCGGTAGGCACCCTCGGCCGCTGCAAATGATTCCCAGGATTGTCCCAGCGCGTACGCCAATGCCGCCGGAATCAGGATGATCGCTTGCACAACCGACATGCCACCCAGCATCGTCGGGAAGCACAGGACTGCAAATCCCAGCACCATCGTTGCCAGAACCGAAAGCAGGGCGGCGGTTGCTACCGTGGCGAAAAAAGCAGTCTCCCGCGCTTCGCCATCGGCAACGACCGCCAGACTGGATTCAAACCGGGCAGTGAGCGCGACCGCCAGCACCGTGACAATCGCCAGCCACGACGCAAAACCGCCAAAATCCGCAGGCGCGTAGATACGCGCCATGATCAACGTCCCGACAAGCGGGATCGCCTGAGCAACCATGGTGCCGCTCAACACGGACATGGTGTTTTTCCAGAACGTTGCAGTTCTAGCCATGCGCGGGATCAGCGCATCCGTGGCAAGTTGCCAGGATCGGGGAACAAGCCAGATTGTGACACGAACACTTTACGCAGTAGCGAGAGATTGCAGCGCGTCCGCCAGAACCGCCGCGATACGCGCCTGCTGTTCCGGCTGCAGATACGGATGCATCGGCAAGCTCAATACTTCGTTTGCGGCCAAATCCCCCACAGGCAGGACAGCATCGTGATCGGCAACCGCGGGCTGGCGATTGAGAGGCGCCGGATAATGCACGACGGTCGGGATACCGGCTGCCGCAAAGGCTGCCTGCACCGATGCCCGATCGGGAACGCGCACGGTATATTGGGCCCAGGCGCTTTCATTGCCGTCGACGACGGTCGGCGCAATATCCAGCCCGACCCGGGCGAAAGCCCGCGCATATTCATCCGCTACCGCCTGTCGCAGGCCGATTTCCTCCGGGAAGATCGACATCTTGGCGAGCAGGATAGCCGCCTGCACCGTATCCAGACGGCTGTTCATGCCTACGCGGACATGATTGTACCGGCCCTCCTGGCCATGACGGGCGATGCTGCGCAGCCGGTGAGCAAGGTCGGCATCCGCAGTGAACAGCGCTCCCCCGTCACCATAACAGCCCAGGGGCTTCGACGGAAAGAAGCTGGTCGTGGCGATCGTCGTCAGCGCGCCCGACTTGCGCCCCTTGTAGGAAGCCCCGAAGCTCTGCGCCGCATCTTCGATGACAGGAATGCCATGGCGTTCGGCGATCATGTTGATCGCATCAAAATCGGCACATTGTCCGTAAAGCGAAACCGCCACGATCGCCTTCGTACGCGGCGTGATCGCCGTTTCGATCAGGTTGGGATCGATATTGTACGTGATCGGGTCGATATCGACATAGACTGGCCGCGCGCCCAACACGGCAGCGGCCTCTGCGGTAGCGATATAAGTGAAACCCGGCGTGATGACTTCATCGCCATGCCCGATATCGAGCGCCATCATCGCGATCTGCAAGGCATCGGTGCCATTGGCGCAAGAGATGCAATGGGGCACCCCCACAAAGGCAGCCAGCTCGGCCTCCAGTTGCGCCACCTCGGGACCGAGAATGAATTTTCCATGGTCCAGCACGCGCGCAATTCCCGCATCCACGGTCGAGCGTATCCGTGCCATCTGCACGCCAAGGTCATTGAACTGCATTGTCAGTCTTCTACTCGATAGAGCGATTGCCCCGCTAGCCGATAGACACTTCCACTGTGAGGGCAAGCCGCTTCGCCCTCGCCGCTCACGGGAAGCGGCAGACGTTCTCCATGGGCGCTCATCCAGCCAACCTGGCGGGCCGGCACGCCGACCATCAGCGCAAATGGCGCGACATCGCGATTGACGACGCTGCCGGCACCGACGAACGCATATTCACCGATCGTCACGCCGCAAACGATGGTACAATTGGCACCCAGCGTCGCGCCGCGTTTCACCAGCGTCGGGCGATATTCGTCCTTGCGCGCAACGGCGGATCGCGGATTGTAGACGTTGGTGAACACCATGCTGGGTCCGCAGAACACGTCGTCTTCCAGCGTTACCGCATCATAGACCGAGACGTTGTTCTGAACCTTCACATTGTCGCCGATCACCACATCGTTGGCGACGAACACATTCTGTCCGAGCGAACATCCTGCCCCGATCCGGGCACCGGAGCAGACATGCGCCCAGTGCCAGATGCGGGTTCCCGCACCGATCGTGGCACCGGCATCTACGATCGCGGTTTCGTGAACGGTCACTCGGCCCGCTCCAGCGGCAACGGCACACGCACACCGTCCCGCGCCGCGCGGTAGATCGCGGTCAGCAGTTCGAGCGATTTCAGGCCGGAGCGCCCATCGGTTTCCGGCTCCGCCTCGCCGCGCAGCACATCGATGACATTGCGATAATAGAGCGGATGCCCGAACCCGTAGACCGACGTCGTCTGGTAGCTTGCCTGACCGATGGCTTCGTCGTCAGGATGCGGTTCGGCGAACTGCCACTCCTGCACCTCGTTGACCGCAACGCCGCCGATCCGTGCCGTTCCCTTTTCACCAAGG
>CAJYHD010000499.1 GCA_913773715.1 uncultured Sphingobium sp. | reverse complement strand
ATCCTCGACGAACCGACCAACCATCTGGACGTCGACAGCCGCGAAGCGCTGGTGCAGGCTCTCAACGAATATTCGGGCGCAGTGGTGATCGTCAGCCATGACCGGCACATGATCGAACTCGCCGCCGACCGGCTGGTGCTGGTCGATGGCGGCACGGCGCAGCCTTTCGACGGCAGCCTGGACGACTATACCGACATCATCCTGCGCAAGGCGGATGGATCGGGCAGCGGCGGCGATGCGCCCAAGGTCGATCGCAAGGCGGAAAAGCGCGCGGCGGCCGAATGGCGCGAGCGGCAGAAGGCGGCGAAGAATGCGCTGTCGAAGATCGATCGCGAGATGGCGACGCTTACCGCCGAACGCAGCCGCATCGATCAGGCGCTGTTCGATCCCAAGACCGCGACCGGCGCGGAGGCGAAGATGACCAGCTCGCAACTGATGGTGAAGCGCGCCGAGGTGGAGAAGAAGCTGGGAGCCGCCGAGGAAGCCTGGATGGAAGCAACCGCCGCGCTGGAGGAATGACGCGCGGCGATTGACGCCAGGCCTGCCCTGTCGCATGGCCTTGCGCCATGTCCGACGACCAGCACGCCACAGCGCCCCTGCGCCTGTTCAACAGCCTCACCCGCGCGGTCGAAGCCTTCGCGCCGATCGAACCGAACCATGCGCGCGTCTATAGCTGCGGCCCGACCGTCTATAACTATGCCCATCTCGGCAATCTGCGCGCCTATGTCTTCACCGACACGCTGCGCCGCACCCTGCTGTGGAAGGGGCTGGACGTCACTCACATCATCAACATCACCGATGTCGGCCATCTGACGAGCGACGCCGACGCGGGCGACGACAAGATGGAGGCGGCGGCGCGCGCCAGTGCAAAGAGCATCTGGGACATCGCCGCCCATTATACCGACGCGTTCAAGTCCAACATCGCCGACCTCAACATCCTTGCGCCGAGCGAATGGACCGTCGCGACCGACTATGTGCCGCAGATGATCGCCTTCGCGGAAAAGATCGCCCCTGCGCATTGTTATGAGGTGGAGAGCGGCCTCTATTTCGACAGCACGACCGTGCCGGATTATGGCGCGCTCGCCGGGGGCCGCGACGATGCGGCGCACGCCCGCATCGATCCGGTCGCAGGCAAGCGCCACCCGAGCGACTTCGCCATCTGGCGCAAGTCGCCGCCGGGCGAACAGCGGCAGATGGAATGGGACAGCCCCTGGGGGAAGGGCGCGCCGGGCTGGCATCTCGAATGTTCGGTGATGAGCGAGGCAAGGCTCGGCCATCCGTTCGACATCCACACCGGCGGCATCGACCATCGCGAGATTCACCATCCCAATGAAATCGCCCAAAATCAGGCGTTCCATAGCTGCTGCGGCGCGGACGTCAGCGCGGCTGACGCAGGCTTCACCGGCGCGCGCTGGTGGATGCACAACAACTTTCTGGTCGACCGTCAGGGCAAGATGAGCAAATCGAAGGGTGGCTTCACCACCCTCTTCAGCCTCATCGACGCGGGCGTGCATCCACTGGCCTATCGCTTGCTCTGCCTCGGCGCACACTATCGGTCCGAGCTGGAGTTCAGCGCGGAAGGCGTCGCCGCTGCGCTCACACGCCTCAAACGCCTCGTCATGGGCGTGGAAGGTCTCAAATCCCGCGCAGAGGGCGTGACATGGCAATCGCCCCGTCTCAACTATCTTCGCGCCAACCTCCATCCCAAACTGGTGCCGCTGCTCGAACAGTTCGACGCAGCCATCGCCGACGACCTTATGACGCCGCGCGCGCTCCCGCTGCTGGAGGAAGCGATCGGCATGAAGAAGGTGCCGGTTGACGAGAAGCTGTGCCTGATCGCCGCCTTCGATGCTGCACTCGGCCTCAACCTGCTGACGCTCACCCGCGCCGATCTGCGCCTCCGACCCAAGGATGCCGCGATCACTCCGCAAGAAATCGATGCCGAACTCGAACGCCGCACCGCAGCCCGCGCCGGCAGGGACTTCGCGCTGTCCGACGAAATCCGCGACGCCCTGATCGCACGCGGGGTCGAGGTGATGGACGGCGATCCGCTGCGCTGGGACTGGCGGCTGACGCTGGCCTGAAATCGCTCTAGGACGTGCGATTGTAATAAAATGTTGCCGCCGCGCCCGTCCCTTGCGCGGCGGCGTTCCTCTCCCCAAATTGCTCATGCGGGCCGGGCCCCTCTGGCGATCTGGAACTCTCCCCCTCGTTCCATGTCGCGATGTCGGACCGCATCGAGTGTGCTCGGTGCAGGTTTTGCGGTAATTGCCCCCTCTCTCGCCGCAGAAGACCGCACCGGGCTCACTCGAACCAACATTTAAATGGAGCGAGTGAACCGTGAACGAACCCGCACGCATGCCGGGCTTTGGCGCCAGCCGGTCGGTGGATACCGATGCCGGGCTGCGCGCGCATATGCTGGGCGTCTTCCGCAACATGGGACTTGGCCTGGTCATCACCGGCCTGGTCGCCGCCTTCGTCGCCAACACGCCGCCGGTCGCCGCCGCGATCTTCGGCACGCCGCTGAAATGGGTGGCGATCTTCGCGCCGCTGGCCTTCGTCTTCTTCTTCAGCTTCCGCATCGAAAAGATGACGACCTCGGGCGCGCGCCTCGCCTTCTATGCCTTCTCGGCGGTGATGGGCGTATCGCTGGCCAGCGTCTTCCTCGTCTTCACAGGCGCAAGCATCGCGCAAGCCTTCTTCTCCGCCGCCGTGATGTTCCTCGCGATGGCGCTGTGGGGCTACACGACAAAGCGTGACCTGACCCGCGTCGGCAGCTTCCTCATCATGGGCCTGATCGGCATCCTGGTGGCAAGCCTCATCAATATCTTCGTCGGATCGTCGGCGTTGCAGATGGTGGTGTCGATCCTCGGCGTCGTGATCTTCACTGGCCTCACGGCCTGGGACGTGCAGCGCATCAAGTCGGAATACTTCGCCTTTGCCGGGACTGAGATGGCAGCCAAGTTGCAGGTGATGGGCGCGCTGTCGCTGTACCTGAACTTCGTCAACCTGTTCCAGATGCTGCTGAGCCTGACCGGCGAGCGCGAATAACTAACTGCCGAAGCCGCTTTTCAGAAGGGCCGATCCGCCAGCCGGTTCGGCCCTTTTTGCTTAATGTCCCATGCACAAAGCTTGCCAATCGCGTTCCTGATCGGCATTTTCACGACCGCAGCGCCACCAACGCGCTGCAAGGATGAGAAGACGAGATGAGCGACGTAATCACCCCGAAACGAGCCGCCCCGGCGCAGCCCTACGCCCCCCAGGAACTGGGCGACGGCCTGTCGGTCATTTCGATCGCGAAAAGCTATGACAAGCGCGTCGTCCTCTCCGACGTTTCGCTGACCGTAGGCAAAGGCGAAGTGGTCGGCCTGCTCGGCCCGAACGGCGCGGGCAAGACGACCTGCTTCTATTCGGTCATGGGCCTCGTCCGTCCCGATCGCGGCCGCATCATCCTCGACGGGCAGGACATCACCGGCCTTCCCATGTATCGCCGGTCGATCCTGGGCCTTGGCTATCTGCCGCAGGAAACCTCGATCTTTCGCGGCCTCACCGTCGCTCAGAATATCGGCGCGGTGCTGGAACTGGCCGAACCGGACAAGACGGCGCGCGAAGCCCGGCTGGAACAATTGCTCGACGAATTCGGCCTCACCCGGCTGCGCGATTCGGCGGCGATGGCGCTGTCGGGCGGCGAACGCCGCCGCTGCGAAATCGCCCGCGCGCTTGCCGCCAATCCCTCGATCGTGCTGCTGGACGAGCCGTTCGCGGGCATCGACCCGCTTTCGATCGCCGACATTCGCGATCTCGTCAAAGACCTCAAGACGCGCGGCATCGGAGTTCTCATCACCGACCATAATGTCCGCGAGACGCTGGAAATCGTCGATCGCGCCTGCATCATCTATGGCGGGCAGGTGCTGTTTGCGGGCAATCCGACCGAACTCGTCGCCAACGCCGAAGTGCGCCGCCTGTATCTGGGCGAGAATTTCCAGCTTTGACATGGTGGCGCAGCCCTTTCTCCTCCTGCTGACGGGCTTTGATTGATGGGGCTGGGGCCGCGCCTCGACATCCGCCAGAGCCAGTCTCTGGTGATGACGCCGCAACTTCAGCAGGCGATCAAGCTGCTGGCGCTATCCAATCTGGAGATCGAATCCTTCGTCGCGGGCGAGCTGGAGCGCAACCCGCTGCTCGAAACCGGCGGCGAGGATGCCCCGCCCGCCCCCGACGGCATCGATCGCGCTCTCGAAACACCGACGCTCGCCGCAGAAACAGGCTCCGCCGACGACCTGATCGCGCAAGGCCTCGGCGGCGCGGACAGCCCGCTCGACGTCGATCATGGCGCGGACACCTTCATCGACGATGGTCCGGGCGATCGCGTGGCAAGTGCGATGGGGACCAGCGGCGGCGGCGAGATCGGGGGCAGCTATTCGGAAGACGCGCCCGACTTCGACAGCTTCGCCGCACCCGACACCGGCCTCCACGAACATCTGATGGATCAGGCGCGCGCGACGCTATCGGGCATGGACCTCGTCATCGCGGGCCAGTTGATCGGCCAGATCGACGACGCGGGCTATCTGGAAGCGAATCTGCTCGCCACCGCCCACGCGCTCGGTGTCCCGCTCTATGAGGTCGAGCGGGTGCTGGGCGTTATCCATGGCTTCGATCCCACCGGCGTCGGCGCGCGCTCGCTCTCGGAATGTCTTGCGCTCCAGGCCAAAGAAGCCGATCGCCACGACCCGGCGATGGCGCGGCTGCTCCAGAATCTCGACCTGCTGGCCAAGGGCGCTCTCCCTCAGTTGCGCCGGATCTGCGGCGTGGATGAAGAAGACATGGCTGATATGATCGCCGAACTTCGCGCCTATGATCCCAAGCCCGGCTTGCGCTTTTCCGGCAGCAGCGCCGCGCCGGTCACGCCCGACATCTTCATCCGCCCTACGCGCGAAGGCTGGGGCATCGAAGTCAACAGCGCCACCCTGCCCCGCGTCCTCGTCAACCGCAGCTATTATGTCGAATTGTCGAGCGGGCCGCAGGACAAGGGCAGTAAGGCGTGGCTTGCCGACTGCCTCGCCAGCGCGAACTGGCTGGTCAAGGCGCTCGACCAGCGGCAGAAGACGATCATCAAGGTCGCAAGCGAAATCGTAAAGCAGCAGGAGGCCTTTTTCCGCCAGGGCGTGGCGCACCTCAAGCCCTTGACGCTGAAGGCCGTGGCCGACGAAATCGGCATGCATGAATCCACCGTCAGTCGCGTTACGTCGAACAAATATCTCTCCTGCCCGCGCGGCCTCTACGAACTCAAATATTTCTTCACCAGCGGCGTCGCGGCGGCGGGAGGGGAAGGCTCCGTCTCCGCCGAAGCGGTCAAGAGCCATATCAAGGCGCTGATCGGCGCGGAGGAACCAAGCGCGATCCTGTCCGATGATACGCTGGTCGATCTGCTGCGCGCCAAGGGCATGGACATCGCCCGCCGCACGGTCGCCAAATATCGCGAGGCAATGGGGATCGGATCGTCGGTGCAGCGGCGGCGGCAGAAGGCCCTCAAGGGGAAGGCGGCTTAGCGTCAGCCTGTCCTATTTGGCCGTCTGATGGCAGACGGGAGGAAAGCTGATCCTCATGTCACGCCTTTCCGATAGGATCAGGCCGGAGCAACAAAATGTCGTGTTTTGCGGGAACAGTGCGAATTTAGCGGAATAGCAGCGCGCATCTCCGCCGCGATCAGGCCGCTTGACCTAGCCGCCATACCTCGCAAAAGTGCGTCGCAAACCCTCCTTTCAAGGACGCCGTCTCCATGTCCGTCGCCTATCTCAACGGTCAGTTTTTGCCTCTCGAAGATGCGCGCATTTCGCCGCTCGACCGCGGCTTCCTCTTCGCCGACGGGATCTACGAAGTCGCCGCTGTGATCGACGGCAAGCTGGTTGACAGCGCCAGCCACCTCGCCCGGCTCGAACGATCGGCGGGCGAGATCGGCATCCGCCTGCCCCTAGCCCTCGATGCGATCGAGCAGGTGCAGAAGGAACTGGTCGCCCGCAATGCGCTGACCGAAGGCCTCGTTTATCTCCAACTGACGCGCGGCGCGGAAGCGACCCGCGACTTTATACCAGCCACCGATACGCAGCCGACGCTATTCCTGTTCGCGCAAGCGAAGCCCTTCCTCGACGTCCCTGCCGTCCACAACGGCATTTCCGTCGCCACCATGCCAGACCTCCGCTGGAAGCGCCGCGACATCAAGAGCGTCAGCCTGCTCGCGCAAGCCATGGCGAAGCAGGCGGCGAAAGCGCTGGGCGCGCAGGAGGCCTGGATGGTGGAGGACGGCTTCGTCACGGAGGGCGCATCTTCGACCGCCTTTATCGTCACGGACGAAGGCATCGTCACCCGGCCCTACAGCAAGGCGGTGTTGGCAGGCTGCACCGGCGCAGCCCTTACCGCGCTGGCAGAAGAAAGCGGCCTCGCCGTCATCCGCCGCCCCTTCACCGTTGCAGAAGCGCTCGCAGCACGCGAGGCCTTCATCACCAGCGCATCGACCCTGTGCCAGTCCGTCGTCAGGATCGACGGACAGTCGATCAGCGAAGGCACCCCCGGTCCGATCGCGATGCGGCTGCGGGCGCTCTACATCGAATTTGCGCGAGCGACGTCGGTCTGATCGAAAATGAATCCATAATGGAGGAAGGGATATCTCGCGCATATTCCGCCATATCGGAGCTTTTCAACCGATCGTACGAGTGCGGGAGGACTTTGATCCGGATTAATTTTCATTTCGGTTCTTTAGGGGGCTGACCTTCTCCGATCTTGCGGTAATTCTCGGAACGAAGGTAGAACAGGGGCCTGACCGATGATCGAAGACTTCTCCTATGATATGCCGCCCGGCAACCTTGCCGCGCCGATTGCGCCGCGTGACGAGCGGGCTGGCCTGCTGATCGTGGCGGATGCTGATCAGGCCGACGATCTCGATCTGGTCACGGACGCCGCCGGGCTTCGCCTGTTGGGCGTGGTCGATCATGCCGCCGCGCCGCAGCGTCTCGATACTCAGGCGCTGTGCGATGCAGTCCTCATCTTCTGCCAGCGACCGACGCCGACGCTGGAGCGCCTTCTGGTTCAGGTCGAAACTCAGGCGATCCAGAACGGCATGGCCGTCATCCTCGTCGCGGGATGGGAAACGGTCGAACTCGCCTTCGCCTGCCTGCGCGGGCCTTACAGCCAGTTACTCTGCGACCCCGACCGGACCGAACTTGCCGCCGCGCTCGTCGCCGCGGCTGACATGCGCGCACCATCCGACCTCGTCCACGAAGTCGATCGCGAGAGCCTGCGCCTTCAGCAATTGAGCGAGGAAGTCGGTCGATTGGCGCGAACCATCGACGCGCTGACCCATCGCGCCCGCAACGCGGCTCCGACCGCCCTCGATCCGATGCCCCATATTTCCGACCGCAGCAGCAATTATGTCGGCATGCCCGCCCTGGCGCCATTGAGCGGACTAGTGCCGGAGGAGGCGCCTGTAACGGCGGGCCAAGTGCGCGACATGCTGCGCGCCCGCCGCTTACGCGCCGATTTCCTGCCGGGCGACCTGTTCGCAGACCCGGCATGGGACATGCTGCTCGACCTGCTGGCCGCCCGGCTCGACCATGAGCGTGTCTCGGTCTCCAGCCTGTGCATCGCAGCCGCCGTGCCGCCAACGACAGCACTGCGCCATATCAAGACGCTGACCGACAAGGGGCTGGTCGAACGGCAGGCCGATCCGCATGACGGCCGCCGCGTCTTCATCGCGCTCGCGCAGGGAGCGGCCGATGCGATGATCCGCTGGTTTGGGGCAAGCCGTCGCCTCCTCACCTCTTGACCGCAGGGCCGTTTGCCCGCAATAGGCGCGGACCCGATGCGGGGGGCGATTAGCTCAGTTGGTAGAGCGTCTCGTTTACACCGAGAATGTCGGCGGTTCGAGCCCGTCATCGCCCACCATATTCCCCCCTTTTCAGCATATTGCGGTGCAGCGGTCTCGCTGCTAATCCGCGTGGCATGATTCAGCCGCCCGAAACCATCCGAGTCTCCAAGTCCCGCGTGTCCTGTGACGGTTCGGGGGACATTCCCGCCGCACTAGGGCACCCGCGCGTCTTTCTGGAGATCGACGAGCATGGCTATGTCGATTGCGGCTATTGTGATCGCCGCTTCGTGTTGATCGGCGGCGTCGCGGATACGCCCGATGTGGGTGACAAGCCGGACATCGCGTCGGGCGCCAGCCTCTAAAAAAGCGTTGGGCTTGAGTCTTGCCGCTCCTATATCGGGTGGCATGACCGATCTCGCTTCGCAGTTCACCGATGCCCGTGGCCTTCTTTATCGTCCGGGCCTGCTCGATCCCGATTCAGCGCGCCGCCTGACGGCTGAAGCGCTGAGCGCCTGCGACGATGGCGAACTCTATCTGCAATATCGGGCGAGTGAGAGCTTCGGCTTCGATGATGGGCGGCTGAAGACCGCCGACTATTCGACGGATGCCGGTTTCGGCCTGCGTGGCGTGTCGGGCGAAATGACCGGCTTCGCCCATGCAAACGACATCAGCGAGACCGCGATCCGCCGCGCTGCCCAGACGCTCGCGATCCTCGATCCGGCCAAGGGTCAGGCGGCGCCCCCGCCGCGCCAGACCAATCGCCACCTCTATACCGACGCCAACCCGCTGGAGATCGTGCCCTTCGCAGAGAAAGTCAGCCTCTGCGCCGAGATCGATGCCGCTGCCCGCGCTCGCGACCCCCGCGTCGCACAGGTATCGGTCAGCCTTGCAGGCAGTTGGTCGGTGGTTGAAATCGTGCGACCCGACGGCTTTACCGCCACCGACATCCGTCCGCTCGTCCGCCTCAACGTGTCGATCATCCTGGAAGAAAATGGTCGCCGCGAAACCGGCGTGTTCGGCATCGGCGGACGCTATCTCTACGATCAGGTGATGGAACCCGCGATCTGGAATCGTGCCATCGACGAGGCGCTGGCGCAGGCGCGCGTCAATATGCGCTCGGTCGCCGCACCGGCGGGCGAAATGACCGTGCTGCTTGGTCCTGGCTGGCCCGGCGTGCTAGTGCATGAAGCGATCGGCCATGGTCTGGAAGGCGACTTCAACCGCAAGGG
>CAJYHD010000498.1 GCA_913773715.1 uncultured Sphingobium sp. | reverse complement strand
GCACGCGAGGATTGCCGGCGGTTCTTGCTATGCTCCAGTCCTTCTTCCCAGTCGGCAGCGGTTTCGGCGGTTTCGATCCAATGTTTCGCATCCATGAACCCGGTAATTTGCTGAAACTGACGTATTTCAATCATGCCCATAATGATTTTCTCGAAATCGTCATGGATGGTGGGGTGTTTGGGGCGTTGCTGATCGCTGCCGCTCTCCTGTGGTGGGGCATGGCCTCGATCCGGGCGTGGAAGATGGATGGCGACGGGTTGGAAACGCGCCTGGGTTCTGCGCTGCTGTTGCTGGTGTTCGTAGCGAGCGCATTCGATTATCCGGCGCGTATGCCGATGATGATGGCCACCATTACGCTTGCCGCCCTGTGGCTGGGTGGTGGCCGAAAACTATCCGCTCGCCTTCCTTTACCCGCCGGTAGCCAGCCACTATAGGCAGCGGTCTCCTCGTATCCACTTCGGATTTCTAAGCGCATGCGCAAGCTTTATATCGCCGTACTAATGGCAGGCGTTCTTGCGGGATGCGCGCGTCACGAGCCACTGCAATCTACGTCGCGACTGACGGTGGTCGATGGTAGCACCGTGTTGCCTGCGCCGGATCGCATGGACCTGACGGCAGCGGATCGGCCTGCGCTTATCGGTCCGCTTGACACGATACTCGTCGACGTATTCAACGTTCCTGATCTCAGCCGGGAAATCCAGGTGGATGCCAGTGGCCGGATTGCAATGCCGTTGGCCGGTACGGTCGATGCGCGTGGCAAGACTGCCGAGGAACTCGCAACCGTGATCGAAGCCGCGCTGCGGGCAAAATATGTCCGCAACCCCGGCGTTACGGTCAATATCAAGAGTTCGGTCAGCCAGGTCGTCACGATCGACGGGCAGGTCGTCGAGCCCGGGCTGTATCCGGTCACCAACCAGATGACGCTGATGCGGGTTATCGCATCCGCCAAGGGGCTGTCGGAATTTGCCCGTCAGGACGATGTCGTCATCCTGCGTACGGTCGGCAATCGAAAGATGGCTGGGTTGTACAATGTCGCCGCCATTCGGCGAGGTGCGTATGACGATCCGCCGGTGTTTGCCAATGACGTGATCGTCGTTGGGGATTCGCCGCAACGCCGCCTTTTCCGCGACGTCGTGTCGCTTTCCCCGATCCTTGCGGCGCCGCTGATCGCGATCGTGCAATAAGGTACGCACGCCATGAATATCGCCAATTCCGTACCGCTTAACAGCGTTGCACCGAACTCCGCATCTGCTGCGACTAACGAAACATCGATGATCCGGCAGTATTTGCGAATTGCGTTACGATGGCGCTATGTCATCTTGGGTTCCATCGCGGTTTGCTTCTTGCTGGGCCTGATCATCACGTTGCTGATGACGCCGCAATATACGGCAACAGCTACTATCGAGATTTCCCGCGAGGCCAATCAGGTCACGAACTTCCAGGGTGTCGAGCGCGATACCAGTGCGGCCGATCAGGAATTTTATCAGACCCAATATGGTCTGCTGCAATCCCGTTCGTTGTCGGAACGTGTCGCAGTGCAATTGCGACTAGTGGACGACCCCAAATTCTACGAACGCTTTGGCGTGACGAGCGATGCCCCGGCGTTCCAGCTGGTGAATGGGCGTTATCCTGCCGCAGGCCGTGCCACGCGTCAGCGTGTCGCGGGCGAGATATTGCGTAACCGCCTCGATGTCGCGCCGACCCGCCTATCGCGCCTGGTGGATGTTCGTTTCACCAGCCCCGATCCCGAATTTTCGGCGAAGATCGCCAACGCCTGGTCCGATGCATTCATCCAGACCAATCTCGAACGCAAGGTACAGGCCACGTCATATGGCCGCGACCTGCTCCAGCGGCAGCTTGCCCAGCAGAAGGAGCGGCTTGATGAGAGCCAGCGTCAGCTAGTCGCCTACGCTTCGCAGCAGCGGATCATCAATCTGCCGGCCCAATCAAATGCCGATGGCACGACGTCGGAGCGTTCGATTGTTGCTGACGATCTCGCATCGCTCAACTCGGCGTTGTCGCAAGCAACGGCTGAACGGATTGCAACGGAATCGCGGTATCGTGAAGGCGGACGCGCGGGGGCGACTTCGGAAGCATTGCGCAATCAGGCGATCAATTCGTTGCGTCAGCGCCGAGCCGAATATGCGGCTGAATATCAGAAGCTGATGACGCAGTTTGAGCCGGAATACCCTGCTGCTCGGGCACTAAAGTCACAAATTGATCAACTTGATCGCAGCATTTCTAGTGAAGAACGCCGTGTGTCGGGTTCGCTGGAAACCGAATATCGTGGCGCTGTGGAACGTGAACGCGCACTTCAAGAACGGGTCGAGCAGCTTAAGGGTAATTATCTCGACCTGCGTCGTCGGTCGATTCAGTATAATATTTTTCAACAGGAAGTGGATACCAACCGTGCGCTCTATGAAGGGCTGTTGCAGCGCTTCAAGGAGATTGGTGTTGCGGGTGGCGTCGGCGTAAACAACGTGTCGGTTGTCGATCAGGCTGACGTGCCTGAAAGGCCGTCCAGCCCGCGTCTGATCATTAACCTCGCCATTGCCCTGCTCGCCGGTCTCGGCGTCGGTGCGGCACTGGCCTTTGCGCTCGAACAAATGGACGAGGCGATTGCCGATCCGGCGGAGGTCGAGCGCCGGCTCGGCCTGCCGCTGCTCGGCTCGGTGCCGAAGGTGGAAGGTGCCACGCCGAAGGAGGCACTCCTCGATCGCAAGTCCGATCTGGTCGACGCTTATCTGGCGATCCAGACCAACCTCGCCTTCACCACCGAGCATGGCGTGCCGCGGTCGCTGTCGGTCACCTCGACCCGCCCAGCAGAGGGCAAATCGACCACGGCCCTCGCACTCGCCACCATGCTGGCGCGCAGCGGCAAGCGGGTGATCCTTGTCGATGGTGACATGCGGTCGCCCTCGGTTCATCACCTGGGCGGCGTGAGCCACGACCATGGCCTTAGCAACTTCCTTGCCGGACAGGACGATATCGCTCCGCTGACCTTCGACATGACCGATCTGGGCTTCACCGCCATGTCGGCCGGGCCGATCCCGCCCAATGCGGCCGAACTGCTGACCGGAAACCGCCTGTCGCTGCTGATCGAACGACTACACGAGCATTTCGACCATGTCGTGATTGACAGCCCGCCGGTCATGGGCCTTGCCGACGCACCGTTGATCGCGAGCCGGGTCGAAGGCGTGGTGTATGCTGTGGAATCGCACGGCATCCGCTCGACGTTGGTCAAGACCGCGCTGGCGCGACTGGCCTCGGCCAATGCGCATATCTTCGGCGGTGTGCTGACCAAGTTCGAGGCGCGCAAAGCGCATTACGGTTATGGCTATGAATATGGCTATGGCTACGGTCGCGATAAGGCAGCTGAGGCCAAAGGCTGATGCCGAAGCGTCGCGCCGCGTCCCG
>CAJYHD010000497.1 GCA_913773715.1 uncultured Sphingobium sp. | reverse complement strand
GCGCCCTTTGCTTTATCGCCGCGACCTGGCGCGAGTTCGCACCGGGTGTGCCGCCGCCCAAGCCCGACACGGCAAAGCTACCCGGCTGGCTATTGATCCTCGTCAACGGATTCCTGGTCATGGTGTCGATCGCAGCGCTGATCGGGCTCTGGCTCGCCTGATCGCGGCGTCGTCAGCTATAGTAGCGGATGCGCGCTCGCCGCAGGATCTTGTCTTCGAGTGAGTAATAGACCCAGATACCGTGTGCGACGAAGGTGCACTACTGGATTGCGGCAAATATTACTGCAACTGTCTCGTCAGGCTGGTCCAACATTGGAAAATGCCCGCTTGCCTTGAACCAGTGCAGCTCGGCGGAAGGAAAGGCGGCCTTTGCACGCGCTGCCTGTCTCGGCAAGCACAGTCGATCGTGGCGACCCCAACCGATTACGATCCGCCGAGACGGATCGGCTGCTGGCCCAATTTGCTCAGGCCCGCTGGCGAGATCATTCACCAGAGCATCGAATGTTGACGTGGTGCTTAAGCTTTCAAGCTCGGTCGCGACAACTGTCGGGTCGAGCGCCCAAGGGCGAGCCGACAGCTGCGCTAGCAGCGCTGTGCGTGACGCGGCGTTCTTGCTTAGCGTTGGCAGCATAGGCCGGATTGCCCGAACCAACCGTCCCGAGACTCCGATGGTAACTTTGAAGAATGTGCGCTCCCAGCCGCGCCAGAAGCCGCCAGGATCGAGGGCCACGACGTTGCCGACCCGGCCACGCCGCGCAAGCTCCAGCGCAATCCGCGCACCCATTGAGCTACCGACGACATCGATTCCTTCAAGTCTGTGTGCCGCGATGTAACGCTCGACGCTGCCAACGAGGCCATCGAAGGTCCCGCTATCCTGGCCGGCTGGACTCGCGCCGTGTCCGGGAAGATCAACCGCAATAAGCGACCGCTCGGCACTGAGGGCGTCCATGACGGTGCTCCACGACTTCCAGCTCCCGCCGAGACCGTGAATAAGTAGCAGCTGGCGGCCAGACCCGCGTTGAACCTCGTGCATTCAACAAAACTCCAATTGGTTACCCTGAACCATCGGGATCGACCTTCGGGGCCGACGACCGCGTCATCGGATTGATTATAGGAATAAGTCAGTTGGTCATCGCGCGACCGACCGCTTCTGGGTTAGGTGATCTCGGCGTCGAATGACCGCTATTGAGGCGCGTTGCCGCCCGGCAGGTTGATGTCCGCCGAACGGCGGGTCTTGGCACAATCCGACGTTCCCGCACCTCCCGACGAACGGCGTATGTTGGTCGGAACCAGCCTGTTTTTATGCAGAACGGTTTAGTCGGTGCCGCTAAACGTTAATCGGCCACGAGGCATTTCCATCGCAACCTATGGGGCCGGAAAGCGCCTGAAACTGCGCTTCTTCTGCCACGCGCAAGCCGCCGACCGAGCTCTCACATGAGGTACAGAACGAGGTATTTCGTCGTCGCGCAGAAAATTTCCGCATCGATATCAATGCGTTGAAGTCGCTTTGCGATGGTTAGATGGTATTCGAACCCACGATACAAAGCAAGTTTTCGCCCATGTGGGGGTGTTCCTTGGCAACCTACGGGGCAGGACTTTCCCGAGCGGCTGGAGCGGCTCGCTCGCCGACATCTCCGAACGCCGCCGCACGATACTGGAGCTGGTCGCCAGCCACCAGGACCCGGTCGTCAGAACTTGGATTGGAGCGCTCGACGCTTGGGTGACCGAGCGCATTGCGGACGAGCGGCAACGCAACGCCGAGCGAGAAGAGAGCTTTGAATAGTATTGCCGTGCCGAGGGAAGACAGGATTTACGTTCCGAAGACGATAGCTCAGCCAACATTTTGAGCGCGAGCCGACGTAGCGCTGGCCGCGACCCCGCGGCTCGATATAAGTTATGTGCGGGGGACGGAGTTGGATGGCGAAGCGCAGCATTACCGATGGAGAGATTTCGCTGATCAAGGCGATGCTCAAGCGTGGCTACAAAAATCAAGAAATCCAGTTCCATTTCAACCGGCCCGATCGTCCCGTTAACAGTGGTCGCATCACCGGCATCCGGAATGGCAGCTACGCCAATGCCGCCAAGGTCGCCGCCGCACCGGACGCGGATCTCGATGCATTTCTCCTGCCCTCGCAACCCCAGCCAGCACCAATCCAGAAGATCGAGGAAGACCCTCTGTCGCTCGGAAAAATCGGCTCGTTCTTCCATGAAACCGCCGGTGGATTTTGGCGATTGATTGGCGACGAGACTGACGTCTGCGAATGCAAGGCCGGTTTTGGCTTCAAACACCAGGATAAATGGCTTCGCCCGATCGCTGCACTTGCGAACAACGCTGGCGGCTACGTCTTCTTCGGCGTGAAAGACAAGGACGCCAAGGGCCCGAACGGCGAAGACCACTCCGGCGTCGTGACCGGCCTCGATACAAATGAATTCGGAGCCGCCGATCCTGCCGATTTCGCAACCAGGGTCAAATCGATGTTCGACCCCACGCCATCCTTTCGCACGACGACCGTCGAGATCGGCGGGAAAACCATTGGCGTGATCCACGTGCTCAAGCACAACAGCCGACCGGTCATCGCGACGAAACAGGAAGGGACCATCAAGGAAGGCGATATCTTCTACCGATATCCCGGTCAGTCCTCGCGGATTAAATATAGCGACCTTCGCTCGATTCTTGACGCACGCGACGCAGAGGCCCGTGCTCAGATTCTGCCGATGGTTGAGCGCCTTCTCCAGTTAGGACCAGCCCGATCAATGGTGGCGGACCTTGAGGAAGGCACGCTCGTCGACGGGAACCGCACTGTGCAGATCGACGAGTCGCTCCTCGAAAAACTCACCTTCATCAAAGAGGGTCAATTCAGTGAGATCGAGGGCGCACCCACCCTGCGCCTAATCGGGGATGTGTCGGCTGTGGATGGGCACAAAGCGACGCAGCAGTTCGGCGTCCTGACGCGCGACGGAATCCTGGCGGCGTTTCTCGACCAAACGGTGCCCGAGAACCCGAAGGAGTATATCCGGTTTGCGCTGCAGGTTGGCCAAGGCGAACGATTGCCGCTTCATTATTTCGCGCGCTTGGCCGACCTCGCAGGAGAACCGCTTAAGGCGTTCATCGAGGATGGGCCAGGAACGGTTGCGCGCAAGAAAAGGTATATCGGCTGGCTCGAGCCCAACGCTGCATACCACGCGGCCGTGGGAACCCCCAAAGCACTGCTTGCGAAGATCGTGGCAGGTGAAGTGCCGACGGCGACCAATCCCACCGAGGCTGGCCATGTCGGCCAAGCTATCCAATCGTTACCTGACAAGGCCGGCCTTGAACTGGCCACTTTGGTCAATCTACTGAAAACCTGCATGGAAATCTCGCGCGATACACCGCCAGCGAGCCATGTTCGCAGAGCCGTTTGTCGCGTTGACGAGCTTTGGTTTGGTACGACCGGCACACCGTGACGGCTTCGCCCCTCTCCTCGCGACACTGGCGAAGGAGATTCAACGTGATTCGACGAACGCGCGTAACGAAGAAATCTCCAGCCGGATCGTCGGCGTCAGCAAGAGACTTGCTGGATTGTCGAAGCACTTCGCAGTGGGGGTAAGTCCGCCGACATCATAGACGCGCCACAGTTGGTAGCGGGGTCCTTCTCGCAATGCCTTTTCGAACTCAGCGATGCTCCATTCAAAGCGACCGTCGGAGCCGGTCGTCGATTTGACTTCGATCCAAATCGGCCCGCCGTCGGTGCCGATCGAGAGGATATCGTGGTCTGCGCCCGGATTGGTCCGTGATACCCACACGACGCGGTCCTCTGCGTCCTCATAACCCATGGCGCGGACGCGCTCGATCTCCTGTCGGTGGACGAGCGCCTCACCTTGTAGTCCGACCGCTCGATCACGCTCCATCTCGATAGGAGTCCGCGGCGTGAAGATCGTGCTGCTACGCCATCCGCTGCTGCCTCCGGTCGGCTGCGACGCGGGCGGTGCCTGACCCGCTGGCACCGTCACGACGAGCCGCACGTCAGCCAACGCCGGAAGTGGGGCAGGCGCTGCGGCGGGGCGATCAGGTGACGGCGTTGTCGGAGGCGGTGGGGCCGCAGGAGTCGGCTGCGGTGTCAGCGGGGATGGTGGGGTAATGCGGACCGACGAGATCAGGCTTTGCGTGATCTGTTCCCGGGTGACTTCGGTGTCATCAGGCTCTGGCTCGTCCTTGTAGTCCCATGCGACGGGGCGAATGCCCAAGCGTCGAAGATAGGCCAGCACTTCAGCTGGCCGTTCCAGCTGCAACAGTGGGAGGAGGCTCGATGCGACGGTCCGCACATCCGACAGGCGCGTCGCACCTACAAGGCGTGCAAGCTCAAGCGCCAGCACGAGATCATACTCGGATTTGTATTGTGTCGGACGGAGAAAGAGCGTGCCATTCTCTATAGCTGAGTCCGAGGGCACGCTGACCCGTCGAGCAACTTGATAGGTGCGCTCCAAGTCGGTTGTGAAGGCAATTCTCTCGATACCAAGAAGACGACGTCGGACAATATTCGTCCTTGCCGGCTCGAAATCCCTGCTCTGCTTCTGGTGCGCATAGGCAAGTTCAGTCAGCGCCTGCGCTAGATCGGGCCTGTGTAACTGCTCGAGCGCCTTCGCGGCAGTCTTCTCACGAAACCAGTTCGGTGCGCCCGCGGGTGGGCCGACGACTATACGCCCTTCGCCACATTGATCACTCAAAGCCTGCACGCCAAGGCGCCGGAAGATGATACGGCTCATCTCGTCAGCATCTGCGAAAGCGATGCCAGCCTTCGCCTCGACGAGCTTTTCAGCAAGCTCAGGGAAGTCGTTCTCCAGGAAACGTCCGGTCCGCAGTTCCTCCAGACTGTGAAGTGTGCCCTGGGCACTCAGAAGGCTAAGGGTGGTCGTTGGAAGATCGGATGGCAGGCCGCCAATCGCGAGCGAGCGATAGGCTTCTCGGACAAGTGCCCGGTCGGTCACCGAGACCAAGCCGCGAGATGCAGACGCGCGGCGATCGGCCCATGCGAAAAACGCCAGCCAATGATGCGGTTTTGGCGACGCGTTGGCACCCAGCGCCAAGTAAGCGTCAGAAAGAGGGCTGCTGGAACTGCGAATTACCGGGACGGCCTCGTGCAGACATCGCGGCGGCCGGAAGGACACCAGCGCAGCATGAGGAGTGACGTATTCGCCATCGATGTAGAGGATCGGCCGATCGGCCAAGGAGCTGGTCTGCTGGCGTTCGGCGCGGAGTGCGTCGACCAATGCGGCATAAAGCTGCCCCGGTACGGCGGGCGGCTGAGAAG
>CAJYHD010000496.1 GCA_913773715.1 uncultured Sphingobium sp. | reverse complement strand
CACCTCGGCGATCAGCGCATCCAGTTCCCATACCTCGGTCGCCTTGCAACTACGGCAGGTGACGCGCACCTGTGCCTCGACGCGATACAGGTCGTGCAGGGTCTTCGGATCGCCAACCACATCCGCTGATTACGCAAGCGCCGGCAGCGGCAACTGTTCACCGCGAACCGCCAGCGCCGCCCGCGCCTGGAGAGCAGCGTTGACCGCCTGCCGATAGTGCACGGTCCCGCACCGCTCAGCCTCGTCGAAGCCCACTGGCGACCAATCGTCGCTCGGGTAGCAGGCGTCATAAATCGCGCGCGCAGCCGCACGCAGCAGGAGATCGTGCTCCATGCCAAGGCTCCTTCGATGTCGGTGCGCCGTCGATCGGCGGTGGCGGCAAGCTACGCCGATGCCGCCGTGATTCGCAAGAACATTGCGGGAACATGGGGTTGCTGACATGACGCTCGCCATGATCGCCGCCCCGCCGCCACCGCTCGTTTGCCAAGTCGTTCGCGTCCACGACGGTGACGGCCCGCTGTGGTGTCGATCGGGCGTGAAGATCCGCGTCGCTGGCGTCCAGGCGCCGGACTTCGAAAGCGCGGCGCCGTGTCGGCGACCCGCGTCACAGCGGCGGACCTATGTCTGCGACGATCGCGCCGCGAAGCGCAGTCAGCGCATTATGTCGCGCCTAGTCCTCGGCAAACGGCTCGTCTGCCAGCAGGTGGGCACCAGCTACAAGCGAGTGATCGCCCGGTGCACGCTGCCGGATGGTCGATCACTCTCGTGTGCGGCGGTGGCGGCCGGGGCTGCTACTCGCTGGGATCGCTACTGGCGGCAGTACGGCATGGGCGAGTGCCGCTAGCGAACAATCTGACACCAAAACGCCACCTTCCAGCGGCATGGACCGGCAATGCGTATCTTCGTCGCCGTAGCGGCTGCCGTCCTTACCATCGCACCCACCCCTGCGTTCGCCTGGGGCAAGACCGGACATCGCGTTGTCGGCCAGATCGCCGATGCGCACTTGAGCAGCAAGGCGCGTGCCGCAGTGAAGCGCATCCTCGGCACCGAGACGATGGCAGAGGCGTCGAACTGGCCGGACTTCATGAAGTCCGATCCGTCGCCCTTCTGGCAGAAGACGGCGAGCGCCTGGCATTACGTCACCATCCCGGACGGCAAAACCTACGATCAGGTCGGTGCGCCGCCCGAAGGTGACGCTATGACCGCCCTCGATCGGTTCAGCGCCACGCTTCGCAACCGCAAGGCGTCCGCCGAGGACAAGCGCATGGCGCTGCGCTTCATCATCCACATCGTCGGCGACCTTTCCCAGCCGCTGCACAACGGTAATGGCACCGATCGCGGCGGCAATGACCTGAAGGTAACGTGGTTCGGCAAGCCCACGAACCTGCACAGCGTCTGGGACTCGCTGCTAGTCGACGACGAACAGCTCTCGTTTTCCGAGATGGCGGGCTGGCTGAATGCGCGTATCACGGCAACCGAGTTGAAGGCATGGTCGTCACCAGAACCTAAGGTCTGGATGGCCGACAGCGTGGTCGCCCGGGATCAGGTGTACCCGCCCGCCAGCGACACCGCCTTGGGCTACCGATACGTGTACGAGAACACTCCGCGCATGGAGCTGCAGCTCGAAAAGGGCGGCGTTCGGCTTGCAGCCTATCTCAACAACGTGTTCCGCTAATCAACGTTCAGCCTGCGCGTCACTGCGAGGGAAGAAGTGCTCGATCACGTCCTGCGCCAGCCGTGCGGGACGCATCGTGGACGCATCAAGGCAGCACCAGCTCGATTTTACCTCGGCCAGCACCTCCTCGCCGCGCTTGATCACGGTTTCGTAGAAGGCGCGAGCACCATGCACTTTCTCCAACAGAACCGTGGCGATCACATCATCCTCAAGGAACGCTGGCTTGCGGTAGGTAATCTCGTGTTTGAGCGCGACCCAGAGGTGCTGTGCTGCAATTTCGGCTGGAGCCAAGGCCCGCCAGTGATCCAGCACAGCGGCCTGTACCCACTTCAGGTAGCTCGCGTTGTTCACGTGTCCCATGAAGTCGATGTCAGTCGACTCGATCCCGATCGAGAAACGGTGTGGAGCAGCCTTTGTCACGCCTTGCCTTATCACATCGCGCACAGCACGCGCAGCTGTTCCCTGCATAAGTTTCAGGCTGCCACGCGGTCCCGTCCAGCTCGCTTCGCACGATATAGCATCTGGTCCGCCCGCTCGAACACGTCTGCCAAGGTCGCTTGCTCGTCATCCATTCGCGCCAGTCCGACGCTGATTGTGCAGGGGGTTGCTTTCCGTACCGCTAAGCAAAGCGTTTCGGCGACTTGCGCCGCGCGAGGTGCTCCCCGGCGGGCTGGCAGAAGCGCGGCAAACTCATCGCCGCCCAAGCGGATAAGATGAGCATCGCTGGGGATGGTGGCCGTAGCTTGTGACGCGAGCGATTGCAGCATTTCATCACCGGCGGCGTGGCCGTGCAGATCGTTCAGCTGCTTAAAGTTGTCGACATCGAAGAGGATCACATCGAACGGCGCGGATGTCTTCTTGCCAAGGTAGTCGAGCCCGGCACGGTTCCATGCCCCGGTGAGTGGATCACGAAGCGCTCGCTCACGAAGATCGGCTTCGGCCCGTTCGCCAGGCATTGAGAGAAGCGCGATGTTGAGCACGCCGAGCAGCGCCTGGTCGCTCAGAAGCGGGATGAGCGAAAGCCAATCGCGCTGCTCTAATCCGGCGAGATCAAGTGAGACTGAGACGATGTAGGAGAGCACATAAGCCATCTGGATGATGCCGACGATCCGTTGACTGCGAGGGGCGCTCGATGCTCTGGTGTTCAGGAAGATCAAACCGACAGCAAACGTTGAAGCGCCAAGAACAATCGAGTTGGCGATGCGGGCAGCTGACACACCAGCCGGGCTGATGGCGAACAGAAGATAGGCGATACCGGATAGCCCAGGGAGTGCGAAGACGAGCCAGTTACCGGCTCGTTTCCCCTGGAAGTGCCTGAGCGCCGCCAGCATGTAGCTGTTGTACGCGCCAACACCGACGCAAAGGATAGTCGATACGAGCAGCGATCGCCCTGGGACGCTGAAGCCGGCCAGCGTTGCCGCGTAGGTGAGCGCCGCGCCGCCGCAGAGCAGGTAGAAGAACCCGCGCTCCCTCATCATCCACAGCGCCACGAACAACAGCCCAAACGAAAGGCTCGACAGCACGGTGCACAGGTGGACGGTGGCAGAGTCGAGAGTCGGCAATTGGATTATCCAGCAGGTTGGTCAGCGTCTTACCGGCGGTTGGTAAAGGAACCCCAAGGGGCTCAACACTGATTGCCCTAGCGGAAGGCACAAGAAGCACGGCGCCATTCTTTACAATCTAGATCAGCGCCATTGCGCCTTCAACAGGAAGCGGCATGCTCGTGACAGCGGGTCGGGGCACTCGCGCAGATGCGGGTTCAAGATGATCAAGAACGTTGCCGCGCTCACGGGCGCGCGTTTGCTCGCCGCGCCCGTGAGCGCGCCGATGGCCACCCCTCCCGTGGCGACGCTGGCGGCGACCTTGACACCGGTGAATGCCAGCAGCCCGCAATGAACATAAGCGGAAGCCGGTCGATAACGCTCGGCTTCGCCTCGGGCCATCCATCGGGGTGCACGCAGTGAAGATCGACTGGCGGCTCGCCGAAGCGCTCGCCATTCAGAAACTGCACGGGGACGATGCGCCTTGCTGGGTTGCGGAGCGTATTGGTGCGCTCGCACTCGCTGGAGACGCCGAAGGCGTCGAACGCTTCAAGGCTATCGCTGCTCGGCTAAGCGATTTGCTGGGGGCACCTCGCCAGTGAGGCAGCACCTTCGCCGAGCAGAAGCGATCGTGCTGGGTTGCCTGATGGCCGCCAGCACGATCGCAGCTGTATGGGGCTGGATCAGCTAACCGGCTTCGCACCGGGCGTGCCGCACTTGGTGAACTTGCCCTTGGCGTCCTTGCACCGCGTCGCCTTCGTCAGAGCGGCGGGGCACTTCACGAACTTGCCGGTCTTCGGGTCTTTGCAGGGCGCGGCGAGGGCCGGAGCGGACCCTGCCACCAGCGTGAGGGCGGCAGCAGCGGCGATGATACGGCGCATTCAACATCCTCCTTCCCGTTGATCGGGACGGCCAAGGCTATCGCACAATCAGGTATGTGCCTACCTCGCGCGGCGCCCACACGGATGATTGTGCGTAATCAGCCATTGATAAGCGCGGCCCCCTATTGGCTACGGGTCCTACCTGCGGGGTGCCCTGCGTCGGGGCGTGCGTCGAGGCCCGGCTTTCAAGCGTTTCCGGAGGTGCCGTAAGGACAAATGGCTGATTGTGCGATTGGGGCATCGGCGACCGGACATCGGACACCCCTTAAGGGGTGTGTCCATGTCTGTCCGGGCCGCACGACGGGTTGCCGGTCGGACATTTAACCTGACATTCGGGACATTCCGGGACATGCGACCGGGACAAATGGCGGTTTTCCGCCCGATAGCACGCCGCGGCGAATGTCCGTACTTGTCCGGCGCCCCCTCGCACAAACCGGATCGCGTCAACGAGGAATGGGACACAGGATGTCTGCGGCGAACCGACAAAACTGGCCCCGGACATTGGGTTCGGACATTTCGGGCATTTCGGACATTCCGGACATTTCGTTTTACAATCAGCAGGCGCGAGTCCGCCGGGACCGGATGGTTCGGTAAGCGGCCCATCGCTCACCGACGGCAACGTCGGCTCGCGACCAAAGCCGGTCGTTTAGAATTGCTTCGATAGACGTCCGGTCCTGACAGGATCTGTCGATCGGACTGCGCGAAGCGGCGTTCAGCTGTGCGCCCTAGTTTCGGTCATTCGAGATCAATTCTTAGCCACTCGAAACCTGACGTTCGTTCAAGCTAACCGACAAGGTTTCGAAGTCGCGATATGCCGCTGAGCGGGCCTTTCCGGTTTACAGCAATCCCTGACGCCCCTC
>CAJYHD010000495.1 GCA_913773715.1 uncultured Sphingobium sp. | reverse complement strand
AAGGCCGCATCCGGAGACGTGGGTGAGTGGCTGAAACCAGCGGTTTGCTAAACCGTCGTGCCCTTAAGGGGGCACCCCGGGTTCGAATCCCGGCGTCTCCGCCAGCGGCCACTTTCCAGCGCACCATTACGAATTACTACGAACGCTGGAGAGGGGCGGTTTGCCGCGCTTTCACATGGATTTTGCGTTCACTGGCATTCGCCGAAGATCGTGGAAAGCCACGCAAAATTTACGTCCAAAGTTATGGCTGGCTGGACCGCTGATCGCTTGCTAATAGCCGAAATTACGCCGTCGCACGCGCGTAACAAACTCTCAGATCGACAGATTTAGTCTGAGGAGAGGCCCGGCCTCTATGGTGACGGCGGTGGTCTGTAACTGCGCATCCGCCCGACCGGCCGATCGTGGATCTTCATCGGCACGCTCAAGCCCAAGAGCGAATTCAGAATCAATAAGACCGGCCCTGGCAAGCGAATCGAAATGGGGCTTGGTCCGGCCTTGGACGTGCCTCTCGCGAAAGTTCGGCAGCGTACCGCCGAAATCCGGGAGATGCTGCTCGAAGGCATCGACCCTCGCGTCGAACGCTTGAAAAGCAAGGAAGAGGCAAAGCCAGTCGCCGACAAGCCCGTCGTGACATTCGGCGGTTTCGCTCTGGAACTGCTTGACAGCATTGAGGGCGGTTTAAAGAACCTAAGCATTGAGCCCAATGGCGCAGCACGCTGTAGCGATCACCCTGGACGTTTTCGAAAGTCAGGTTGATAGCTGACGGAGCAATACTGGCAGCATCATAAAACCGATGACCTGTCCCGTGTCTGTCTCCCCGGCTTGAAGTCGGCGCCAAGATGGACCGAACTCTGGTACACCCCGGACTGGCAATCGATTCGCACGCGGGAGATAGAATTCAGCTTTGGGGCAAACTCCATTCTGCGTAAGAAAGCGTCATGACGAATACGCATAGCGCACCGCAAGTCGGCACAAGCATTACCGTTTCTCGGGGGTTCGCGGGCTGGCTCGAATCGCAGAAGGTTAGTCTGGCATTCACTTCGTACCAGACAGGGCAGCTGTTTCTGGTGGGGTTGCTGCCCAACGGCAGCGTGTCATTCAACCAGCAGAACTTCGTACGGGCCATGGGTGTTTGTTACGATGGAGGCCGGCTCTGGCTGGGATCGCTGTACCAACTTTGGCGCCTGGAGAATATGCTCGGTGTCGGTGAGCAGGCCAATGGATCATTCGACACTGTCTTTGTTCCGAGGGAAGGTCGAACAACCGGCGATATCGATATTCACGAGATCGGCATCCTAGTCGATGGGCATCCCGTCTTCGTCAACACCAAACACAGCTGCTTGGCCGTGCTCGATCCAGTGCACAGTTTCCGACCCTACTGGCGGCCCCCGTTCATTTCCAAGCTCGCAGCCGAAGATCGGTGCCACCTCAACGGAATGGCCATGCTGGACGGACGCCCGGCCTATGTGACCGCCGTCAGCCAGACCGACGTGCTGAGCGGCTGGCGCGCGCGCCGCGAAACCGGCGGGGTCATCATCGAGGTGGAGACTGGACGAGTTGTCACCGACCAGTTGTCCATGCCTCACAGTCCTCGGGTTGCAGATGGCAAGCTCTACGCGCTCGACAGCGGGCGGGGACAGTTGATCCGCGTCGATCTGGACACCGGCGCCAAGCAGGACGTCGCGTTCTGCCCCGGGTTCCTGCGTGGGCTGGCGGTGCATAACGGCTTTGCGGTCGTCACCGCATCGAAGCCGCGGGACGGCAGCTTCAAGGAACTGGAACTCGAGCGCGAGATCACCCGACGCGATGGAGAGCCATGGTGCGGCGTGTTCGTCATCGATCTTCGCACCGGCGACCTGGTAGATTGGATCCGCCTAGATGGTGAGATTTCCGAGCTATTCGACGTCGCGATTTTGCCAGGTCATGTCTGCCCAATGTCGATTGGCGTCGACACCATGGAAATCCAGAACACAATCACGATCGGCTGAGTTCAATGTATGTTGAAGAGCCGTCGTAGTTCCACAGTCAACAAAAAATAATCAGCTTTTATCATTTGTTTCTAAGGACTAACCGGCTCGTACAGACCGCGTCCCCATTCGAAGCGCGGCATGGGAGATACGAATCGATGAGCAAAGCTACCGGTGCTCGTAACGGGCAGTTTCACCCTGCAAGCCAGTTCTCCACCGTCCGCAGCAAGGCGCGTCTCGCCGGCGGGACGGCCCTCACCGGGCTTGCCCTTGGACTTCTGCTACTGACCCCCGGAAGCTCGCATGCGGCTGACGAATGTGGCCCGGCCACCTCCAATTCGGTGACTTGCTCTGCGGGCAGCAATCCTTACGCCAGCGGCATCACCTACACGCCCGCAGGTGACCTTACCGTCAATACTGATCCCAATGTTGTGGTCAGCGGCCCGGTCAGTATCAGCGGCGTCGGGAACAACCAGTTCGTCAACGCAGGCACTGTGGCTAATGCCGCCGCCTATTCGCACGCGGTTTACGTCAACGGTGACGCGGGTGCGACCGTCAACAGCACCGGCACGCTCTCGAGCTCTTCTGCCTTCAACAATGTCGTGCGCGCGGTGTCGTCGAACGACGTTATCGTCACGACCGGAACGGTGACCAACACTGCGGCGGGCGGGCGCGGCATCGGCGCATACTCGCGCTATGGCGACGTGGCGATCACGACGACTGGCCTCACCTCGACCGCTGGCACGGGCGCCGTCGGCATCATCGCCAACGGCCGCAACGTGACGGTCGACACCGCAGGCGTGACCACGACCGGCACGCCGGCCTCGTTCTTCGACGGTCCCTCGCCGGCGATCAACGTCACCGCGAGCCAGGCTGCCAATGTCACCATCAACGGCGCAATCTCGACGCTGGGTGACGGCGCGATCGGCGTGACCGAGTTCGGTGGCGACGTGACCACGGTCAACAACGCCTCGATCACGACCCAGGGCGACAAGGCATTGGGCCTCAATCTGTCGGGCACCAACGTGACGACCTCGGGCGCGGGCTCGATCTCGACCGCGGGTGACCAGGCCACTGGCGTCCTTGCCGTCGGCCAGAACCTCAACATCCAGGTCGCAGACGTGACCACCAGCGGCGACAGCGCGCGCGGCGTGTTCGCGCAAGGCAACAACGCGGCGGTCGTGGTGACCGGCGCTGTGTCCACCGGCGGCGGCCAGGCGACGGTCAACGGCTACTATGGCCCGACGCAGGGCGTCACCTCGAGCGGCATCGTCGTCAACGGCACCAACGGCACCGGCAGCGTGACCAATAACGGCTCGATCACCACCACCGGCAATGGCGCACGCGGCATCGACGCGACCGGCACCGCCGGCACGAACGTCACCAACACCGGCCTGGTCTCCACCGCCGGCACCAACGCCGAAGCGATCCGCGCCACTGCGCCGTTGGGCAGCAACGTCACCATCGCCAACTCGGGCAGCCTGATAACTGTGGGAGACGGCTCCAACGGCATCTACGCCAGCGGCGACGCCGTCACCATCTCGGGCAACGCATCCATCGCCACCAAAGGTGCGGCGTCTGATGGCATCAATGCCACCAGCCTCGCCAAACCGATCTCTATTAACACGGGCGGCATCACCACCATCGGCCTCAACAGCGTTGGTGTACGCGCGACGAGCGCGACTGGTGCCGCCAACGTGGCCGTCAGTGGTCCCGTTACGACTTCGGGAACGGGGGTGCTGGCAACCGGAGCCGGCGACACGATCGTTGCCGTTACTGGTCCTATCACCACGACCGGAGCAGATGCGCTCGGTGTCAGCGCCACTTCGACTGGCGGCCTTGTCAACGTCTCCGCCGCGGCGATCCGCACCAGCGGTGATCGTGCGACCGGCATCCTCGCCATCGGCTCACAAGCGGTTTCGGTGCAGGCAGGCTCGATCTCGACCGGGGGCGGAGGTGCTTTGGGCGTGAACGCGTCGTCAACTGGTGGCCCGGTAAACGTGACCGCCGGCCCGGTGACGACGCTCGGGACAGGTGCAACGGGCGTGCTCGCCACCTCACAACAGAATGTGTCGGTGACCACCGGCGCGGTCTCGGCCTTCGACGTGCCGGCGATCGACGCTACTAGCATCGGTGGCGCGGCATCGGTCACTCTGAACGGTGCGGCGACGACCGGAACCGGTCCGGTGATCCTCGTCAACGGCGGCACGACGGCTAATCTGACACTCGGCTCGGGAGGCTCGCTGACCAGCGCGACCGGTGGTGCCCGGTTGACCTCGGCAATGGGTTCGTCAGTCACTAACGGCGGCACCATCACCGGGAACGGCACCAGTGCGATTGTGACCGCGACGGGTGGACCGCTGGCGTTTACCAACAACGGTGCCTTCGCCGGCACGATTGGGTTTACCGGCGGCAACGATGTGCTGACCAACAACGGTACGTTCCGCGCCCTGTTCAACCAGGACTTTGGCGCTGGCACCGATCGCCTGACCAACACCGGCACGCTGCTGGTTCTGCCAAGCACCGCCGCTGCGGGCACCGTCACCCTCACCGGCCTAGAGACCTTCAACAATTCCGGCCTGATAGATCTGCGCAACGGTCATGCCGGCGATGTCCTGTCCACGGCCGGCACATTTACAGGGACCGGGAACAGTACGTTGGGGATCGACATCACGATCAACGGCGCGGCCTCGGCAGCCGATCGCCTGACAGTGGGAGGCGCGTTAACCGGCAGCACTCAGGTTCTGCTGAACCTTAACGGCTCGACACCGGCGCTTACGTCCGGACTGGTCTTCGCTAGCGGCGGAGCGGGTACGGTAGCGGGTGCCCTGACCACCTCCCAGCAGTCACTCAATATCGGGCTCGTGCGCTACGATGTTGCCTTCAATACCGCGGACAACACGTTCGCGCTGGTCGGTACGCCGGGCGACACCGTGTTTCGTGCGCTGCGGATCAATGAGGCGGCACAGCAGCTCTGGTACCGTTCCGCCGATGCGGTGTCTGCTCACCTGACAGAGCTGCGTGATGCCAAGTTCGGGGGCTACGAGGCCGACGGCGGCCGCCTGTGGCTGCAGATGTACGGCCAGTCGAGCGTGCGCGACGGGAGCCAGACGTTCACCTCTTTCAACCTCACCCGCGCCGTCGATCTGAGCTACAAGCAGGATACCTTTGGTGGCCAGCTCGGACTGGGGATCGGCGGCGGTGGCGATGGAGCCTTCGCGTTCGGCGTGACTGGCGGCTACCAAAGCTCCGACGTGAAGTTCGCCGGATCGGCGGATGGTGCCCGCTTCGATGCAGTCAACCTGGGCGCTTATGCCAGCTTCCAGTCGAACAGTGTGTTCGCCAATGTTCTTGGTAAGTACGACTACTACTGGATCAATGCGAACAGCCCGAGTTCGGGCCTAGGCGACAAGCTTCACGGCAAGAGCTACGGCGTCCAAGGCGAACTGGGCATTCGCCTTGGTAGCGACAGCTTCTACGCGGAACCGGTTGCCACTCTCGCCTACGTCCGCACCGATCTGAATGACTTGCGCGCACCGGCCGCGACGATCGACTTCGATCAGCTTGACGGCTTGCGCGGCAAGGCAGGCTTGCGCATCGGCAGCAAGGTCGACCTTGGCGGTAGTGCCACCGCGGTGATCTACGCGCAGGGCAACTACGTCCACGAGTTCAAGGGTGAAGATGGCCTGACTTTCGATACCGGCGGTGCCGGACTTGCCTATCGCAACCGGGCGATCGGCGACTATGGCCAAGGCAAGATCGGCGTCAGCATCGGTGGCGCAGGAAGCGTCAGCGGCTTCATCGAAGGCTTCGGCAACATAGGCGGCAACTACAAGGGCGGCGGCGGCCGCGGCGGACTGCGGATCAAGTTCTGATCTGAAATGAGTGACTTGGTGTGCGGTCTAATGGCCGCACACCAAACTGACTGGTGCGTTTGGGTGCTTTTCGTTTAAATCGCCCAGCATCATTCCGGAGTCTGAGAGCAGTAATGCAAGGACAAGCCGCAACCGTTCGCTTTGCATCGCTGGCCCGATTGAAACGAGATGACATCCGCGCGTTGCGCGAGATGGCTGGCCCGACCAGCCGATATCCGGCAGGATCTTTTTTGCAGGTAGCCGGTAGCCCGGTATCAGACCCGATGCTGTTGCTCGATGGTTGGGCCATCAGCAGCCTAGATGTGACGGAAGGCGGTAGACAGATCGTCAAGGTGCATATGCCAGGCGATCTTGTCGGGCTGACAAGCTTACCTTTTACCACTTGCGTCGACACTGTAATCGCCCTGAACGATGTCCAGGTGTGCACCGTCTCACAAGCTGCGATCGGCAAGCTTTTTCACAACAATGCCCGCCTGGCTGCGCTTCTCTTCCTCATATCCTTGGAGGAGCGCGTGATGCTTGCGGATCGCTTGGTCATGGTTGGACGGACCGCGACCAGCCAACGCATCGCTGCGTTGATACTGCAGTTGCGCGACAGGATGCTACGCAGCGACCCTTCAATCGGGCTAAGCTTCCGCTTTCCTCTTACTCAGCTGCATGTCGCCGACATGATCGGCGTCACGACCGTGCATGTTAGCCGGATCGTACAGGAGCTCGCCAACGAGGGGTTGCTCAAGTGGGAACGCGGAAAGGTAACGATCCTGGATATCAAAGCCCTTCAACTCTGGGTTGGGACGACATCGCGTGAATTGGTGCAAGAACCAACTTGGCTTCCATTGCCTTAGATCAACCAAAAAAGAGATTTGTCGTTCAGATAATCCATTTCGCTTCAAATACCGTCGCATGAATAACTGTTAGTGGCGGTAATCGCGTCCAAGCGAACGTCCTACTCACATGCGGGACTAGCGATGGAATCCAGCGGCGACGCGTGCACTTCGACCGGCACGATCAGCAGCTTTCGTCAGGAGCGGACGTCCACCGGTGATAGTTTGAGTGACCGGCTCTGGTCGCATGCTGCCAGAGTGAACGCAGCATTGTAAGACAAAGCCGTCATTCGCAAGCCTGGCTATTAAGGGCGGGTGTTGGTCGAATCTGACGTTCGTGATCGAAAGGTTGGTAGCGTCCGATCTTCCAGCCTCGGGTTCATTCAAATGCAGCGCTCGCGAGCGTTGCACGGGGACGCTTTTGCATTTCGGCAGAGATCGCCCGCGCCGCCGGGTGCTGCACGCCATACATCCGGCCGCGCGCTGACATGCGCTGCCGCTGCACGCCCACCCGGGAGCGCATCGCCGATCGTTGCGTTATCCCGACAGGAGGGAACAGCGGCCGCCGGCAGGCCGCCGCTCCTCAGGAGAAGAGCATGGCGACCACTGCCACCCACGCACTGATCATTGCCTGCCCGAATTGTGCGGGTCTCAATCGCGTTCCGCGCGAACGGCTTGGCGGCGGCAACTGCGGCAAATGTCATCAGCCGCTGTTCAGTGCAGCGCCGGTGGCCCTGACCAACGCCAATTTTGATGCCCATGCCGCCCGCGCCGATCTGCCGCTGTTGGTCGATTTCTGGGCCAGCTGGTGCGGGCCATGCCGCCAGATGGCGCCTGCGTTCAGCGCCGCCGCGAGACAACTCGAACCCTATATGCGGCTCGGCAAGCTCGACACCGAGGCCGAGCAGGCAATCGCCGGGCGCTACGCCATCCGGTCAATCCCGACGATGATCCTGTTCCGCAAGGGCCGTGAGGTCGCACGCCAGTCCGGCGCGATGCCTGAACAGGCAATCGTCAGCTGGGCCCGCACCGCGGTCAGCGGCGGGTGAGCGACGCCGTGGCCGGGGGTTACCCGATGACGCCCGATGGCCGCTATTTCGTGGTGCGCGGCCGGCTCTGGCGACTGAGACCCTGCCCTCACCGCTGCCACGCGCGAAGCGCTGGTGAAGGATTTGATGGCGGCCCGCCAGGCGGTAGGCATCGCCAAACGCGCCGGAGATCGCGACGCCGAAACCGCTGCACATGAGGCAGTCGATCGCGCCAAGCATGCGCTCGGCGAGCGCGGTCCGGTATGGTGGGACGATGGCGCGCCCGACCTCAATCGCCATATGACCCGAACGACGCCCTATGCCGACTGGTTCGCTGCACGGGATTGAGCGGTCTTCTTACCCCCCGCAACGATTTAAGGCGCGATCGCTATGCACGGGCTGATCGGCGTGCCTCGCGCCATAGTCATGTGTCCCCGCGTGTGGTGCGCAGCGGGCACAGCGCTAAGGTGTGCGCTGCCGGGTTCGTGCTGCCAGCCCGCGGCGCTCGGCGCGGTTCATCGCCGGCGCATCGGGAAGTTCGCGCCGACCATCAACCAGGTTCCCCAGTGACGCCGGTAGCCGGCGGGATCAGCCGGTCCGCACGGAGCTGATCGAACAGGGCGATGAACGCATCATCGGTCGGCTGATAGGCGCTGAAGCCCATCCGCCGGCATTTGGACATGTCGGTGACCACTTCGATCGGTCGCCCGAGATCGGCATCGGTATGCCAGGGTGACGCCAGGCGCTGAAGATCGGGTTCGACGAGGCCGTCGCGTTCGGCGATCCGGCGCCAAATCGCGTCATCCCCGGCCATCTGCTGCTCGAGCGGCCGGACGTTGCCGTCGAACGGTACAGGCTCGATCCCGAACCAGGCGGCAATCCGGCCCCACATCCAGCTCCAGCGGAAGACATCGCCGTTGACGATGTTGAAGTCCTCGTTCGCGGCGGCCGGGGTCGTCGCGGCCCAGAGCAGCTGCCGTGCAAGCTGGCGCGCGTCGGTCATATCGGTGAGCCCGTTCCACTGCGCCGCCGACCCCGGAAA
>CAJYHD010000494.1 GCA_913773715.1 uncultured Sphingobium sp. | reverse complement strand
GCCTTCCTCATACAGCATCCGCATAAGGGGCCAGGCTTCAATCCGGGTCCGGCCATGCCGTGTGGAGCTGGCGGGGCGATCATGGAGTCGCTTTGCAGCGAGGTTCTGACCAGCGCCGGCATTCCTGCCATGTTCACTGACGCTACGGGATGGCCGGTATGGAAAATGCCGGGCCATGTTCTGATGAACAGCGGCAAAATGGCATCCTTGCAGGCGCTGGGCGATATTCTGATACCCTGTGCCCCGACCAACCTAGTGATATCGATCAAGAGCGAGGTCGCGCGCGAGCGGCTGTTGTATTCCGCCAACTCGATCGAAGGGGTCGGTTTCGGCTTCTTCAAGGAGCCGGGGGAGTTCTGGACCAGCTCGAGGATGAGCCTCTACAAACGTATGGGCTTTTCGGCGATCTATATGCCCGACGCGACCCACGCGGCAGTAATGAACCGCGTTTTGGCAGCGGGCGATGCGCGGCACGCCGTCAACATCAACGGAACGGACCTGTACCGGCCACTTTCGGTCTTTGGCGACGACATGAACCGGGTCGTTGGACGATCCAGTGCCCTGCTCTGACGCAAGATACTAAGCGACTAAGCTGTTAAGCGAATAAGCCACTAAGTAGGAATCACGCGTCCGTTTCGGATCGCGCTCTATCTCCGCTGCGCTCCGATCGAGCCGTTTGCAGCGTCTCGCCCCGTACGGGTGACGATCGCTCGGGCGAGCGGGTATGGGCACGCCCGCCAAGCGACGGCGGCGACGCCGGCGACGTAGGTTCGTCGGGGAGGGAAAGGGGAGCGCCGCCCCCTCTCCCAGCAACGGCAATCAGCCGGGCCGTGGCTCCTCCGCTTCGCTCCGTGCGCCCGCACCCCAGCAGATTCCGCTGTCCCCTCACCCCCGCTGTTCGCCTCGAGGCAGGGCCATCGCCCGAGGGTGATGCAAGGGAAGGAAAAGGGACATGGATCAGGACAACCGCGAGAGCTGGCTGAACCGGGTGGCGATCGGCATGGCACCGCTGTTCGGGGACGTTACATAGAACGAACCCAGATATATGCTTACGGCCTTCTACTCCGTCCGCACGTCGTCGGGTGTCCCGATTGGGATGGTGTTTCTGGAGCCGGCGTGACTGGCAGTCTGGAGGCGGACGGGGCATCGAGCGCTGCTATACGCGTCATTCCCAAGGGAGAGCCCCCGACGATCCAAGCGCGGCGAGTTGTACCGGTGATTGCGTTTGGGGTGTCACCGCTACGATCGTCATCCGTGATCGACGCTGCTTGAGCGCGTGCATACGATCCGCAGTCAATCGACCTTCGGGCGTCGAAGCACCAAGATGGTATCGGTAAGTACCGAGTGTGCTCAACAATTTGTCGATGATGTTCGATCGCTCGGTGTCTGACACGGCGACCTTTAGAGCCGCATATCCCTCTTGGATGCGCCGATGAATCGTGCGCGGCGCAAGCACCCGACCCTTCGCGATCGGAACGCCCGTGATGTCTGTTGGCTTGGCCGTCATCAAATACTCAATCTTGTGGGTCTGAAAACCGCCGGCCCTGATCGTTTGCCGGATGTCTGCGACCGCCTCCCCAGGAACCTCAATGCCTGAAATTGTCAGGTCGTCGACCCACAACGACATCGTGAGGCCGTGGAGGCCGCAAATAGCATAGACCCGATCAAACATCGTCCGATGTACTAGAGCGGTAAGGACTGGGCTAATTGGCGATCCGAAGGGCATCCGCCCATCGATAGCGACGAGCTTGGCGAACAGGCCCGCCACATCGTCCATGATGCCGAGCGAGTGGTGCGCCCACCGCCAGATGTCTTCCTGCATCGTCTTCGGATAGAACTGACGAACGTCCAACTTCATAAGCTGAACACCCCCAACGTGCCTCTCCGCGTTGTCTCGCTGCCCCACGCCTTTTCGTGGACTACATAGGTATGACGGCTGCTTGATCTTGTTGAGCTGGAACTTGAAACGTTCGTGAATCATGCGGAGCTTGCCGGTCGGGACGGTAAGATTGCGGGGTTTGCCGTTGATCTCGACCGTTTGGCGGCGGATGTAGCGCTCCTTGTCACGGACGATGGCTTCGAGCTGATCCTTCGTCATGCCGACGAGCGAAGCGATGTCTCGCTGTCTAGGATTTTGCGCCCACAGCGAAGCCTCTAGCTCGTAGCGCTCATAGCGCCGGTCTTTACGCTGCCTCACGTTGACCTGGACGCAGCTTTTCGAGAATATGCAGCACTTTCTCTGCAATAATAAGCTGGCCTCGCCGTGCGACCGGCTGACCTTCTATTTCCTCTGCGAAGAACAGTAGCTGCGACATTTTTACGTTGATGGCCGTACTGTACGCCTCAAGCAGGTCCATGCTGACCGCTTTCCGTCCGCCCTCCACATCAGAGATAAGCGATTGGGTCACCCCAACGCGCTCGGCCATTTCGACCTGTGAGTATCGGCAGTAAAGGCGAAGCAGACGAAGTGCTTCATTTATAGTAGGTCGTTTGGTCATCGTAGGACATCCTTTTGCCGGCTATCCCGAGGTCACCGCTTACTCATGATGCTTCAAAAGAAACATCATGAATGAGACCACTCGCCCCACCGCTATGATCACCTTCATCAGAAGGAGCCAACGCGACGGAGGTCGGGGCTGGTGCCGCTGCGTGCGAAGGTCGTTGCTCATTTGGCGCTCTCCTTTCGGCCAGACCGGCGACAATTGCCGGCCCCCGTAGGCACTGGTGAG
>CAJYHD010000493.1 GCA_913773715.1 uncultured Sphingobium sp. | reverse complement strand
GCCATCGGGCAGATAATGACCGCCGCCCCAGATGCGCACCATGTTCATGTTAGCGTCGCGCGCGTCGGTCAGGATGCGCGCCATCCGCTCGTTCGTGACGCGCGTTTCGAAGCTGTCGAACGGGATGACGTTCGCGCCCTTCATGAAGATGGGCATACCGTTGATCTTGAGCGCGAAGCCGCGACCCGTGGCATCGACCTCGCGCACCAGTTCGACGGTGCGCAGGCCGGTGGTCTTCGTGGCGCTATCCGCCTCCGTCCCATCGAAGCGCAGGCGAACCGCTACCTTGTAGAGCGGTTGCGCTCCATAGCCCGCCGGATACCAGAGCTGCGGCTGCTCGATCGCGACCGGCACCGACACCCTGTTCGCGCCGGGCGCAACGTGGATGTCGCGGGTGGAAACGATCGTGCGGCCATCCGGCCCGGTCACGGTCGTTTCCACCTGCGCCTGGCCGTGCCTGTCGGCGACCAGCTCGACCTCTGCGGCGATGCGGGCTTCCGCTTGTGTGACCGCTTCCTGCGACACACGCAGGCTGTCGATGCGCGCATCGTCCCACGCGTCGATCCGGACGGAGCCGTTCGGCCCGATGTTGAGGATGCGCGGCCCCCAGTCCCAGCCATAATGATATTTGGGCTTGCGGATATAGGGCGAGGTTTGCCGCGCTTCAGGTTCGTCGCCGAACACGCTGTCATATTCGCCGGGCAGCGGGTTGGCGAGCGCCAGCACCCTGGGCTGCAAGGTCTTGAGCGGGGAAGCGAAGCGGATCACCACCTCGTTCGCGCCTGATTTAAGCAACGGCTTCACGTCCGCGCGCCAGCGGCGATGCGCGTTGTCGGCGGTCAGCACCGTCTTGCCATTGACCAGCACCGTCGCGAACGTGTCGAGGCCGTCGAATACGAGATCGACATGCCCGCGCGCCAGCAGCGTTGCGCTCGCGTCGATCCGCCCGCGATATTCCCAATCGCTGCGCCCGACCCACTGGATCGTCTCTTCGTTGAGGCCGGTGAAGGGATCAGGCGTGATCTTCGCGGCGATGAGGTCGGTCTGCACCGCTCCCGGAACCTGTGCAGGCAGCCATTTGGCCGCCTTGGGATGCGCCTTGATCGCGTCGGTTTCGGCGGGGGACAGCCGCACCTGCCACCCCTTGTCGAGCATCGTCTCGGTCCGGGGCGCGGCGATCAGAGCCGCGGGGGCGGCGGCGAGCAACAGGGCAACGGCACCACGCAGCATCAGCGGCGATCCTCCAGCGTGACCGTTTCGACGGCGTAGAAGGGATCGGACAGCGGCGAAGTGAACTGGAAGCAGAGGTCCGCGTCCGCCTTCTGCCCGACGAGGGCCGTCTTGAACTGCATCCGCTGCGGCGCGGTCCTGGGATCGGGCAGGGGGAAGGTGCCGACGACCGCGCCCTCGCATCCGCCCGCGCGCGCCACCAGCTCGCCATGATCGGTGACGGCATAATGCGCCCGCAGCGCGCTTTCCTCATGCGCCAGCCCATAATGCCGCGCCAGCCGTGCGACGTCGATCGTGACCGCCTTCGCTTCGCCCAGCGGCGCGCCGAGCCACTGCGTGCAGGTGTCGAAGATATTGACGTTGAACGCGGGCGCATCCTCGCTCTGCCCGGACACCAGCGGCACACGAAGCCCCAGCGCGCCCTTGGGGCAAGCGGCAAGGTCGGTCGGTCCCGCTTTCAGCAACGCCGCACGCGACGCATCGAACCGTCGCGCCTTGGCCGCAGCGCGCCCATCCGCCAGATAGGCCGCCGCCTCGATCGCCGATCCGACCTTTACGGCTATCGGTGCGGCGTAGGTCTTCGCCTTCGGGCTGGCCGTGCCGTTCACCGCATAGCGCAGCGTGCCAGCGCCTGCCTGCGTGTCCATCGTCAGCGTCATCTTGCCCGATCGCAGGGCATCGCCCCGGCTGCCCTGCATCTTAAAGTTCACCGCAAAGGCGCTGTCCGCCGCCGCGATCCCCTCCCGCAGGTAGCGCAGCATCTGCGGGTCGAGCCGGGTCACGAAGCCGGTAAAGTCGCGCTTGTCCTTCTGCGACCAAGTCATTTCCGCCACCGCCGACAGGCGCGGGAAGATGGCATGTTCCTTCTGTTTGGCCGTCGCGAGATATTCGGCGAAGGACGTCGCCTGCGCGCCCAGCACATGACCGACGCGATCGGGCGTGATGCCCGCCGAGACCGGCTCATAGGCATAGACCTGCGCCAGCGTCTGGATCGACAGGCGACCGGGCGGCTCGTCGCTGCGGTCGGACTGGAGGGAGTCGAGATAGAGGACGGGGGCCGGGGCCAGCACTACATCATGCCCCTTGTTCGCCGCCTCGACCGCGCCCTTTTCGCCGCGCCACGACATGACCGACGCGCTGGTCGGCACGTCGCCCTCCAATATCTCGTCCCAGCCGATCAGGCGGCGGCCCTTGGATTTCAGATACTGGCCAAGCTGGCCGATCATCCAGCCCTGCATCTGGTTCTCGGTCGTGATGCCGAGCTTCTTCATCTGCGCCTGCACCTGCGGCGATCGCTGCCACTGGTCCTTGACCGCCTCGTCCCCGCCGACATGGATATAATCGCCGGGGAAGATGTCCATCAGCTCGTCGAGTACATTCTTGATGAACGTCATGGAGCGATCGGAGGGTGAGAAGAGCCAGGGCATGACGCCCCAGTCATGGCCGACCTCTGGCCGGTCGCCCAGCACGCCGACTTCTTCGGGGTAGGCGGCGACGGCGGCCTGCGCATGACCCGGCATGTCGATTTCCGGCACCACGGTGATGCCTCGCGCGGCGGCATAGGCGACCAGCGCCCTCAACTGCTCCTGCGTGTAGAAGCCGCCGACCTTCGGTCCCGGCGCTCCACCCGAGGAAGGCGGCGTACGCCAGCCGCCGATTTCCGTCAGCTTGGGATAGCGCTTGATCTCCACCCGCCATCCCTGATCGTCGGTCAGGTGCAGGTGCAGCGTATTGAGCTTCTGCGCCGCCATCGTGTCGATGATGGGATAAAGCGTCTCGATCGGCTGGAAGTGGCGCACCACGTCCATCATGAGGCCGCGCCACACGAAGCGCGGCGCATCGGCGATCGCCACGGCAGGCAGCGTCACGCCCTGGTCGAACTTCGCGTCTGGCGAGAGCAGTTGCGCCAGCGTCATCGCGCCCCAGATGAGGCCACGGTCGCCGCTCGCCCGAACCGTCGCACCGCCTGCGCCGATGTCGAGGCGATAGGCTTCCTCGCCCGCGACGCTCTTGTCGCGCACGAAGCGGACCGGACCGCTCGCCCCGTTTTGCAGCGTCAGGCCGCGATCGGTTTTCACCTGCGCGATCAGCAGCATGGCCGCGTTGCGCGCACCCTTGTCGCTTTCCGGCGCGACCACACCCGCACCATTGTCGATCCGCAGCGTCCCCGTACCGGGCGTCACCGCCGCCGGCATCGGGATCAGCGGCAGTGCAGGCTGCTGCGCATAGGCGGACGTGGATGCTGCGAAGGCGATCGACAGCGCGAGGAGGCGACGCATGGCTGAGGCTCCTTTGTGTGAAGGTCGGGTTTGCTTGTCGCAAATCCCGCCTGGCCTGAAAACAAGGACGGGCGACCCCGTGCAGTGGGCCGCCCGCGGCAGTTGCCTGCCTAGATCATGCCTGTCGGTTGGAGAGGGGTGACAGGCATGATGATAAAGGGGAGAGGCTGGCCCCGGCGCTCGAAGCGCTGGAGGGGAGGGGCCAGCCTCCGGGCATCAGAAGCGCACGCTCACGCTGCCCGCATAGGTCCGACCGTTCTTGTAGAAGGCGGTCGGCGTCGCGCGGGTGCCGGAGTACTGGACGTAGGTCTCGTCCAGCAGGTTCTGCGCGTTCGCCGTCAGCGTGATGTTCGGCGTGATCGCGAAGCTTACCGACGCATCGAGCTGGTTGTATGGCGCAACCATGTCGATAGAGTTTTTGCGACCGATCGTACGGAAGTAAGCCGAACGATAATTATAGCTCACGCGCGCCTGGAACGGTCCGCTCTCGAAGTAGGGGATGATGTTCACAGTGTGCTTCGACAGATAGGGCAGGTTCAGCCCTTCGTCGGTGGAGCTGTCGGCAAAGCTGTAGTTGGCCTGGATACCAAAGCCGCCCCAGATTTCCGCCTGGCCCGACACCAGCACGCCGTTCACCTTCGCCTTGCCGCCGTTGATCGGCTGGTTGACGTTATATTTCCGGTTTACTTGGTCGAGTTCGTTGAAGAAGGTCTGGGTCGTGATCTCGTTGAAGATATAGTCCTTAACCTCGCGGCGGAACAG
>CAJYHD010000492.1 GCA_913773715.1 uncultured Sphingobium sp. | reverse complement strand
TTCAGGCGAGCCTTGCGAATCAGCGCCTAGCGCGTTGCCATGGGTGAAGTGGCACATCAGGGTAACTGGCAGTTATTGTCGGAACCCGACGTTCGCCGTAGTGAGCGTGAACGGCCGACGCTGGTCGGATGCAGCGCTCTATCTGAATGTCTCGATTATGGGAGGGCCATCAGTGGGGCTTTTGGCTACCCCAACACGGAGGCCTGTCTCACCTTGCGAAGGAAGTCGGTGATCAGCACGTTGTCATCAATGGCTGAGACGAGCTGGGGCCGCAGCGTCCGGACCGCTGCAGTGTTCTTAAACCACGCGTGGAAATGCTCAGCCTCCCCAAATGACTGGAGCGCGAGCGTAACCGCAAACGGCCCTTCGACCTCTTGCTCGTCAAGGAAGTCCGACAGCGATTGGAGATACCGTCTGCTTTCCTGCTCGAACTCGTGAAGCGCCAGCCGGCCTTCCCCGGTTCGTTCCTGCAGCGCGAAAGATACATGGGCGTGAATGAATTAGTCGTCACGGATGAAGAGCCGTTCGATTCCTTGCGATCGCAGATCGTGTATCAGCACCTGATGGCCGTCTTCGCAGGCCTTGAACCAGCCCCGTGAATGCTCGTGGAAGCACGGTGCGGATGACCGTACGTAGTCCGATTGGGCGAATGGCCGTCGCAAATGATCGAAATGCTCGCGAGGCAGAATGCCTATGCGAAGCGATCGACCTTGCTCGACCACATTACTGGCCGCCAATTTCGCATCCTCGTCGGCCGTCAGCTGATCGAGTGTGCGCAGCCACTGCAACTCGTCCACGAACCGGCTGCGAAGCATGCCTGGGTCGATAGGGAAATTCCTCGACCCCGATCGGATCATATACCCACCGGTCACACGATTCATGAACGGTCCGCCGATATGGCTCGGAATACGGATATCGAGGATGAACCCACTTTCGCCGTGAAGTGGCACGACGTCTACATCGACTGGCGTCGGCGTGATGCCGTCCTGGATGGTCGTTTGTAGGCGCAACGCGATCTTGTCGGCATCGCCCTCGATCGGCCGAAAGCTTTCGAAGCGCCCCGCGCGTTCCACGACGCCAACGATGATCCGGGCAGCACCACGGTTCAGGAACGCAACGACATCATCGAGCAGGCGGACCTTGGCGGCGGGCTGGTCAAGATCCATCTGCCGCTTGAAATCGAGGTACTGCCCCTCTTGGAGATCGCCGCTTTGGATCTCAGCCAGGCTGAGTGGCACAACCGTGCTGCGCCTCGATCTGGGATACATTGGATCGTCCGTGGTGGTGACTTTAATCACGAGGCTTCCCGGTTCATAGCTAGTTGGAGCAAGCCTCGGAGGCCGCTGCCTACGGCTTCTCAATATCGATATATTGCATGTCGATCGAGAATTGACCGTCGATGACCGGCTGAAAAAAGTGCCAGCTGTCTGTCGCGGTATCAGCGAGGAACACGTAGTCGGGCCAGTCGTCCCTCCCCGCGAGGGCAGCATCGAGAGCCTCGGCAATTACGATGTGATTGCTCAGCGCGATATCCGACCATTCCAGGATTAAAAACGTCGTATCGCCGTCGTCAGCGCAGGCGCAAAGTTTCGGCAGTTTCTTATTCAGGGCCGTCTTCACGCGCACCAGACGGAGTTGCTCGACATCCTCGCCGACTGCTCGCGAAAGAAATAGCGCGCCATCGTGGCGATCGGTCTCCGACCAATGCACGCGCAGTGACAGCTCCATCGGGATACCTTCAATCTCGGTTGTCCGTGTAACGCGATATCGGTGCGGGGACCGGTCGCGATCCTTGCGTTCGGGGCATTCGTCGTGGAGGTCATTTGCGGCACCAATGATCCAAGCCGAAATTTTTTCATGCAATTCCGCATGGATTCGCCGATGCTTCCCCTGCGTCGGGTGGACCGGGAAAACGAGCACATAAGTTCCTGGGGTCGGCAAGTTTCCATTGAGATCGGCTTCGATCGCAGCCGTCAGCTCGATAAACTCCTTGCCAGTCTGGATCGCCATCGGAAATGGTTCAAGGAGCGTATGTTCGATTGCCATACGGCGATCGCCGAGGCGCAAGCGCATTTCGACAGGCGGTCCGGATCCGTCCGTCTCGGGGAAGGTCACGTCGCTCCGTGTCGTCCCGAAGTCTTCTTCCAGCAGCCGTACAAGCGCTTCACAGAGAGCTTTCTCGTTGTCCATACGCCGAAGTAGCACAGCCACGATTTTATCGCGACGAACGTCATACCTTCCGCTTCTTGCCTTCAAACCCGTCCTTCAGGTCATCGATCCAAGCTACCACTTCACGATCGCTCCAGCGTGACGCGAAGGGAGATATCTTGTACGGCGCGGGGAATCTCCCCTCTTGGATCAAAAGATAAATCATCGACTTTCCCAAGCCGACGCGGCGTTTCACCTCGTCGATCCGAATGAGGCGATCGACAGATTGCTCCACGTCGCTCATTTCGTCGTCGCTCTCGTTCGCGCGAAGCTCCGATCGCTCTCAAGGAACGCGACTAGCATCGCCGGGATCAGTTCGGCAACGGGCTCCTCCACCCCATAGGTCGAGGCGTAGAGGTTCGCATAGGATTGAAGAGCGGACTGCAAATCCGGCGTGATTGTAATTGCGAGCTTCACAGGCGTGCGGTCGGGCAGCTTGCCAAGCTTGAGGTCGGCCATGTCAGCTTACCTTTCCGCGCCAAGGCGCGAGAATGAGATCGCGGGTTACCAGCACGCGCACGGGCGCGCCGGGGCGGATCGTGATTGTCGGTTGGATATCGAGGTTCCGCTGCGTAATCTGGTCGCCAACACGCGCCGTATTTGTCTGCGCGGACTGACGAATGGCCTGCACGAGGTCATTCTCGCCACTGATCGTCACCTCAGAACCGACGCCGAGCAATGTCGCGATCGCCACTCCCTTGAGCAGCGTCCAAGTATGGAAATCCACCTTGTCAGCGATACCGGCATATCCGCCGGCATTGGTCGCCGGCATGTTATCTAGCCGGACCGCACTGCCGTCGGGCAGGATTAGGCGCTGCCAGATGACCAACGCCCGTCGCTGCCCGAACGCGACAACAGAATCATACTTGCCAATCAGCCGGGCACCCTGCGGCACGAGCAGGATATTGCCTGTGACGGTATCGAAGACGTTCTGGGTCACTTGCGCTGTGACCATCCCCGGCAGGTCGGAATTGAGCCCCGTAATGAGGCTCGCCGCGATCACGCTCCCGGAAAGCAGGGTGTTGGGTGATACGGGGGGCACCAGCCCTCCTGAGTTGAGATCGCTGCCAGTGTCGCGGGTCGTGGCGAACTGCTCCTTCCGGGTGCTAGTCGACGTCGAACTCGCGGTTTGCGCGTCTGTCGAGGACGGCGCACCATCAGATGCTGTCGGTGCAGCTGGTCCCCGGCCGGTCGTGGTCTGCGCCATCAATCCGGATTCCCGCGCTGCCTTGATCTCGGCAAGTCGCTCCTGAAGAGCCGCCGCCTCGGTATCGACCGAAGTGGGCGCCGCAGTCGCCTCGGCCCTCTCTTGCGCGCGAAGGATCGGTCGGCCGAGATCGCCCGGCAATGGCGGGCCTAGCTTGGGCGCTTCGCCGTAGCTGGCCGGCAATCCCGATAGCGCATCCGAAGCCGGCTTCGCCATCGGCTGGGACAGCTCGCTCTCCTGGGCGACCTGCCGGAACACCTGCGGCTTCAATGCCATCCATGCGACGCCGATCAGGCTGGCCGAGCCGAGTGCCGCAGCGCCGATGATGGCACCCCGACGGAACCGGATTGCCCGTGCCGGCCGCGACCGGATGCTCAGCGTTTCGGGATCGACCTTCGGCGTCGCGATCGGTGGGTCGGTGGCGAGCGTACCTTGTTGGTCTCGAACCACTCTCTCGCCACACGCTCGAATGTCTGCCGACTGGCTTCGAGCGCCTCCTCCTTCTTGAGTTTCTTCGCAGTGGCAGGGTCCCGCATCTCGTCGAGCAGCGCGGCAGCTTCGTCTCGCTTGAGCCGGGCCTCGGCCAGCGAGACCTTGGGCCAGGCGCCGAAGGCCATGCCCTTCTGCTTGCCGTCGAAGCTGTAGCTCCATCGCCATAGCTTGCCGCCGGCTGGGGTGACGAGAAGGTGGAGGCGATTGGCGTCTGTCAGCTTGTAGGATTTCAGGCGCGGCTTGGCCGTCCTGATCTTGATGTCGGTGAGCATCGTCCGATCTCCAAAAGTACCACGTTTTTCGACCGCGCGTACCACGCGAAGTACCAACCGATTCGTCGGATTGGCACGGACGAGTACGGACGGCCGAGGCCGAACCGGTCAGCTAAACGTCGGTAAACATGGAGAAAAAGTCGATCCCATTGGACCTTTGTGGACCCCTCCGGAAAGGTTTCTGGCGGAGCGGGAGGGATTCGAACCCTCGATACGCTTTTGGCGTATACTCACTTTCCAGGCGAGCGCCTTCGACCACTCGGCCACCGCTCCGCGTGCACTGGAAGGGGGCCCCTAGCGTGCGGCGG
>CAJYHD010000491.1 GCA_913773715.1 uncultured Sphingobium sp. | reverse complement strand
CTAACCCCCACTGATGCCGGTGATCACCTTGCCAGTGCCGTCGCAAGTCGCGCAGGGGCGGCCGTCGAACTCGCCACTCCCGCCACAGCGCGGACAGAGATTTTCGCCAGCGCCCTCGGTCCCCGCCGGTGCTTCGTCGCCCGGCTTCATCGCGTCGTCATCCATGATGTGCTTGCTCCAATGAGTTATGCCGCAAGAAAAGCGCTGATTCTTTTCCTGTTCCGCCGCCTTGATCCATGTAAGTGCCGTGCCTCATTCATCGGCTGGCGGGCGTCATTCGTCGCGGGCGCCGGAACCAGCCTTGCCCGCACTCGCTTCGGTGACTTCCCTCATATCCTGGAGACAGCCATGAGCGCCGACAGCCTTGAAGACGTGAAGCCGCCCCTACCCAAGCAGCAGCAGGACGTCCCCGGATCGACAGAAGCAATGAACCCGCGTCCCGATCACGGCGAGGACAGCTACAAGGGATCCGGTCGCCTCACCGGCAAGCGCGTCGTCATCACCGGCGGCGACAGCGGCATTGGACGCGCGGTCGCGATCGCCTTTGCGCGAGAGGGTGCAGACCTCCTCATCTCGTACCTCAACGAGGATGACGATGCGCGTGATACCGCCCGCTGGGTGGCGCAAGCCGGGCGGAAGGCCGTGCTGGTCCCCGGCGACATCAGCGATGCGAGCCATTGCCGTGCCATCATCGATCGCGCGGTGCAGGAACTAGGCGGCATCGACATCCTCATCAACAATGCCGCGCATCAGATGACGTTCGATCGGATCGAGGACATTCCCGACGAGGAATGGGACAAGACCTTCGCGACCAACATCCATGCGATGTTCTATCTGTCGAAGGCCGCAGTTCCGCATCTGGGCGAAGGCGGGTCGATCATCAACACGGCATCCATCAATTCGGACCAGCCGCGCCCGGACCTGTTGCCCTATGCCACCACCAAGGGCGCGATCCAGAACTTCACCGCCGGACTGGCGCAACTGCTGGGCGAACGGGGCATCCGCGTGAATTGCGTCGCGCCTGGACCCGTCTGGACCCCACTCATCCCCTCCACCATGCCGCCCGAGCAGGTGGAGAATTTCGGCAAGCAGACGCCGCTCGGACGTCCGGCACAACCGCGTGAACTCGCGCCCGCCTATGTGATGCTGGCAAGCGATGAGGCGAGCTATGTGTCGGGTGCTACGATCGCAGTGACTGGCGGCAAGCCGATATTGTAAGCAACTTCGTCACCCCGGCTCGTTGGCCGGGGTGACGAGAATATCTAAACGGGCTCGAACGGGTAGGGTGATGCTCCGCGCTGATACTGGTTCACGGCCAGTCGCCGATTAACCGGCGGCAGCGCGCGGTCGGGGCATCCCAGCCGCTCGCAAAGGTGGCACGCCGGACCGATCGGGTTGGCCCTTTCCGCCATCAACCCATCAGCAAAGCCGAGGCGGGGGGCGTGCTTGATGTCGCAACCCAGCGCGATCGCCTGTATGCTGCGCGCATTGGAATCGAGCGAATGCGGAACCGTGCGCGACAGGGTGACATAGCGCTCGCCGTCCGGCATCTCGACGATCTCGGTCATCCCTTTGCCGTCCGCGTGGAAAGCGCGGAAGGCGCTCCAGCGCGAGCAGCCGCCGCCGAATTGCGCGAGCGGCACCCCATCGCCCGCAAAGCGTTTCGAGATGTTACCGCTGATGTCGAGCTTGAGCAGAAAGAAGGGGACGCCGCGTTCACCGCTGCGCATCAATGTCGTCAGCCTGTGTGCGACCTGCTCGTAAGACGTGCCGAACCGTGCTGACAGCAGATCCATGTCGTAGCGGCTCTGTTCGGCCGCCTTCAGGAAACGGCTATAAGGCATGAGGATGGCGGCGGCGGCATAGTTGGTCAGCATCGCGCGGAGCACCGGCCTTATGCTATCCTCGGGTCGTGCTGCATCGATAATCGCGGCAACCTGCGCATGCAGGCTGACGATCGCCAGTTGCGTCGCGAGGGCGAACAGGCGTCCCGATGGCGGCAGTCGCTCCGCGATCATCAGGCGGCGACGGTGCAGGTCGTAGAGCCGCCGCGCTCCGCCCATCACCTTGTTGTCCAAGACGCGAACAGAGACGCCATGCTCCTCCTCCAGCTTGCGACGGATGGAGACGAAGCTTTCAGCTGGATCGTCGGGCAAGGTTTCCGCCAGCAGTTCGGCTGCGTGATCCAGATCGGCAAAATGATTACCCTGCGCATGCGCAAAATCGCGTAACCAGGCGAGCGCACTGCTCGTCTGCGGTGTATCATATTTGTCCGCGTCCGGCTGACGACGCAGGTCGACCAGCGCGCGATAGAGCCGTGTGACGGCCTCGCTGATGCCCGGATAATTTTCCGCAATCTCGCGCACCTCGTCGCGTGGCACGCCAATGTCACGCACCAGCGCGTCGGAAAATATTTCGTTGAGGCTTCCCGCCGCATCGGGCGACGCACCCGACACGAAGTCCCGAATGTCTAGATCATATGTCTCGGCCAGCCGCAGCAGCATCTGCGCGGTCAAAGGTCGCTGGTTGCGCTCGAGATGATTGAGGTAGCTTGCGCTGACGCCTAGTTCAGCCGCCATCTGCGATTGGTTGACGCCCAGCTCGCGCCGCAGGAGCCGCAACTTAGGTCCAAGATAAAGCTTGCGATCCGTAGGCGGCTTCATATCGGAAGAGTTGTCACACTATGACAATAAATGCAATGATAATTATGACTTCACTTCTCTATTAGCCCTGTAATTGTCCACTTCAGTGTCGCATTTGACGGTCATTGCCATCCCGGCACAGCAGGAGAGAGACGATGACCCCCGAGCCCCAGCGCGCCCGCGCAGTCTTTTCCAGCGAGGATTTCTCGCTGATCCGTGAGGCGATCGGCCATTATATGCGGGAGGTTCAGGATCGGCCGGAGTCTGTGAAGTTCGCCCATCTCTACCACCGCCTCGGCCGCGTTGCGCCGACCCGCTGAGAGGAGAGATCATGACCTATCAAGCACAAATCGCGTCGGCGAGCACCACCACGGCCTCCAACGAAAACTGGAGCGGGATCGATGCGGAGTCCGTTGCCCGTATGCGGTTGCAGAACCGCTTTCAGACCGGTCTCGACATCGCCCGCTACACCGCGAAGATCATGCGTCAGGACATGGCCGCTTATGATGCGGATCCGGCCAATTACACCCAGTCGCTCGGCTGCTGGCACGGCTTCATCGGGCAACAGAAGCTCATCTCGATCAAGAAGCATTTCGGCACGACCAAGGGGCGCTACCTCTATCTGTCGGGCTGGATGGTCGCGGCGCTGCGCAGCGAATTCGGCCCGCTGCCCGATCAGTCCATGCATGAAAAGACGAGCGTGCCTGCGCTGATCGAAGAGCTTTACACCTTCCTGCGCCAGGCTGACGCGCGGGAACTGGGCGGCCTGTTCCGCGACCTCGACAAGGCGCGGGAAAGTGCCAGCGAGATCGAGGTGCAGCGCATCACCCATGCGATCGACAATCACCAGACCCATGTCGTGCCGATCATCGCCGATATCGACGCAGGCTTCGGCAATGCGGAGGCGACCTATCTTCTTGCCCGCAAGATGATCGAGGTCGGGGCCTGCGCGCTCCAGATCGAAAATCAGGTGTCCGACGAAAAGCAGTGCGGGCATCAGGACGGCAAGGTCACCGTGCCGCACGAGGACTTCATCGCAAAGATCCGCGCCTGCCGCTATGCCTTCATGGAACTGGGCGTCGAGGATGGCATCATCGTGGCGCGCACCGACTCACTCGGCGCGGGCTTGACGAAGCAGATCGCCTACAGCCGCGAGCCGGGCGACTTGGGCGATCAGTATAACAGCTTCCTCGACGTCGAGGAGGTCGGCGACGTCGCGAGCCTGCGCGGAGACGTGGTGTTGGCGCGGGAAGGCAAGTTGTGGCGGCCCAAGCGTCTGCCATCCAACCTCTACCAGTTCCGCCCGGGCACCGGCGAGGATCGGGTCGTGCTCGACTGTATCACGTCGCTTCAGCATGGCGCCGACCTGCTGTGGATCGAGACGGAAAAGCCGCATATCGAACAAATTGCGGGCATGGTGGATCGCATCCGGCAAGTCGTGCCCGACGCGAAGCTCGTCTATAATAATTCGCCGAGCTTCAACTGGACGCTCAACTTCCGGCAGCAGGTCTTTGATCGCTGGCACAAGGAAGGTCGCGACGTGTCGGCTTATGATCGGGCGCGGCTGATGAGCGCGGATTATGATGCGACCGACCTAGGGCGTCAGGCCGACGAGAATATCCGCACCTTCCAGAAGGACGCAGCGGCACGGGCGGGCATCTTCCATCACCTCATCACCCTGCCGACGTATCACACCGCCGCACTGTCGACGGACAATCTGGCGAAGGAATATTTCGGCGAAGCCGGGATGCTGGGCTATGTCGCTGGAGTGCAGCGCCGCGAGATCCGCGAAGGCATCGCCTGCGTCCGCCACCAGAACATGGCGGGCAGCGACATCGGCGACGACCATAAGGAATATTTTGCGGGGGAAGCCGCGCTCAAGGCAGGCGGCGCGCACAATACGATGAACCAGTTCGCCGCTTGAGCGGAACTGACACAGATCGGGTGGCTTTACGGGGCCGCTCGATCACGCCTTGGTGAGG
>CAJYHD010000490.1 GCA_913773715.1 uncultured Sphingobium sp. | reverse complement strand
TTCGACATTCCGCCGCCGCCGATGGATGCTGGCAGCGAGTTCGACCTTTCGCAGGATCGCCGCTATGCCGGGATCGACGTGCCCGCGACGGAATCGCTCAAGGACACGATCGCGCGCGTTTTGCCCTATTGGGAAAGCCGCATCGCGCCGGACCTCAAGGCAGGCAAGCGCGTGTTGATTTCGGCGCACGGCAATTCGCTGCGTGCGCTGGTGAAGCATCTGTCGAACATTCCCGATGACGAGATCACCGAACTGGAAATTCCGGCCGGCCAGCCGATCGTCTATGACCTCGCCGACGATCTGACCGCGCTGGATCGCTATTATCTGTCCGAACGGTAATTGCCCTGCCGCAGCCGCGCCGTTAAGGGGCTTGGCTTTCCGGGCGGCTGCGGGCCGTGGCACTAGGGGAATATGCGCATGAGCGGGGCGATTGAGGTCGGCATCATCATGGGGTCGCGGTCCGATTGGGACACGATGCGCCATGCCGCCGACACGCTGGAGGCGCTGGGCGTCGCGCATGAATGCAAGGTCGTGTCGGCGCACCGCACGCCGCAGCGGCTCTACGACTATGCGACCGGCGCAGCGGCGCGGGGCCTCAAGGTCATCATTGCAGGCGCAGGCGGCGCGGCGCATTTGCCCGGCATGGCGGCATCGATGACGCGACTGCCGGTGCTGGGCGTACCGGTCGAATCGAAGGCGCTGAAGGGCATGGATTCGCTGTTGTCGATCGTACAGATGCCCGGTGGGATTCCCGTCGGCACGCTCGCCATCGGCAAGGCGGGCGCGATCAATGCGGGTTTGCTCGCCGCCGCCATCCTTGCGACCGCTGACCCTGCGCTGGCCGAACGGCTGGATGCGTGGCGCGCGAAGCAGACCGACAATGTTGCTGAAACGGTGGAAGATTAAGCGATCCTCATGACGACCATCCCGCCCGGTTCGACCATCGGTATTCTTGGCGGCGGCCAGCTCGGCCGGATGATCGCCACCGCTGCGGCCCAGCTTGGCTACCGCACCCACATCTACGCGCCGGAAGAAAGTGGCCCGGCGGCGGACGTGTCGCCCAATTGGACACGCGGCGCTTATGAAGACGCGGCAGCTCTCGCGGCCTTTGCCGATGGCGTCGATGTCGTCACTTATGAATTCGAGAATATCGATCCGTCCGCGGTCGAGACATTGAGCGCGCACGGACTGGTGCGGCCCGGCGCAAGTGCGCTGCGGATCGCGCAGGATCGCTTGGCGGAGAAGCGCTTCGTCAATGATCTGGGCGGTTTGACCGCGCCATACGCGCCGGTCGAGAGCCTTGACGATCTGGAGGAAGCTATCGAGCAGGTCGGTAGCCGCGCGATCCTCAAGACCAATCGCATGGGCTATGACGGCAAAGGGCAGGCGCGCATCGGCGAGCCGGGCGACGCCGTCGGCGCATGGAACGCGATCGGGCGGCAAAGCGCGATCCTGGAAGGCTTCGTGACCTTCGATCAGGAGTTTTCCGTGATCCTCGCGCGCGGAACGGATGGTGAAATCCGTTTTTGGGATTCGTCCGCCAACGTCCATGTCGATGGCATCCTGTCGACGTCTAGGGTGCCAGCCGGACCAGTCATCAGCGCGCAAGTCGATGCGGCGCGGGCCATGGCGCGCAAGGTCGCCGATGCGCTGAACTATGTCGGCGTGCTGACACTGGAATTTTTCGCCAGCGCCGATGGCCCGGTCTTCAACGAGATGGCCCCGCGCGTCCACAATAGAGGTCACTGGACGATCGAGGGGGCCGTCACCAGCCAGTTCGAAAATCACGTTCGCGCTATTTGCGGCCTGCCGCTCGGCGATACGGGCCTCGCCGCGCCCAAAGTCGAGATGCGCAATCTGATCGGCGACGATGTGCTGGCGTGGCACGACATCCTGTCCGATCCCGACAACCATCTACATCTGTACGGCAAGAATGATGCGCGCCCCGGTCGCAAGATGGGACATGTGACCCGGCTCTCGCTGTGAGCCATGATCGCCCGGAGATTGTCCTGATCCTCGCTCGCGCCGACAATGGCGTGATCGGCAAGGATGGCGATTTGCCGTGGCGACTGCCCGCCGACCTCAAGCACTTCAAGGCGCTGACGGCGGGACATCCGATGATCATGGGGCGGCGGACCTTCGACAGCCTGCCGTGCCTGCTCCCCGGACGCCGCCATATCGTGCTGACCCGCGACTTGGATTGGCAGGCTGAAGGAGCGGAGGTTGCGCATGATGTGGATCACGCGCTGGCAATCGCCCATGCCTCGACCGTCATGGTCATTGGCGGCGCTGAAATCTACCGGCTGTTCCTGCCGATCGCTGATCGTATCGAACTGACTGAAGTTCATTATCCGGCGGATGGCGACACGTCGATCGCCTACCCTGACCCAGCGCATTGGCGTGAGGATGCGCGGGAGGATCATCCTGCCAGCGACGGCAAACCCGCGTACAGCTTCGTGACCTTCTCCTCGCTGGGATGAGGGTGCCTAAGTTCAACTTCCGAGCAGCAGGCGGCGGCGATTGCCAGCGCCCCGCCGCGTCCCTATAGGCCGCGCCATGGAGCGGCTGACAAGCGGCGCCCCGATCCCCGCCGCGCTGCGCGGGGCGGTGATGGCGCTGGGGAATTTCGACGGCTTTCACGCGGGCCATAAGGCGGTCGTTCGCCGCGCGATTGACCTTGCCCGCAGCGAAGGTCGTCCCGCGATAGTTGCGACATTCGATCCGCATCCGATGCGCGTTTTTCGACCTGACGCGCCGCCCTTTCGCCTTACATCGCTCGACCAGCGCGAGCGCATTTTCGCCGCCGCCGGGGCCGACGCGATGATGGTGTTCGACTTCAACGCTGCTCTGGCTTCGCTCGACCCCGCCGCCTTCGTCCACATGTTGAAGAACGAGGTGGGCGTAGCAGCCGTCGTG
>CAJYHD010000489.1 GCA_913773715.1 uncultured Sphingobium sp. | reverse complement strand
AGACGTCGAACTTGCGCGTCACGTCCAGCCCGGCGACATATTGGTCATAGGCGACCTGTCCGTCGTAGAAATTGCGCGGCGTCGCGGCGCCGTAAGCATAGTTGGCCGAATTCAGCGTGCGGAAATCGACCGTGTTGCGGCCATAGCTGAACGACAGGTCGACATCGTAGCCGCCGAAATTACCACGCAGCCCGACCGCCGAGTTGATATCCTTGGTCTTGGTGTTGATGAGCGGCAGGAAGCCGTTGGCATAGCCGGCGAGCGCGGTCTGGGCATTGGCGTTGCGCGGGAACGCGGCGCTGCGCGTATCGCGGTCCTGATATCCGCCAAAGGCATACAGGCTGACATTGTCGGTCAGCGACGTGCCCGCGTTGACGAAGCCGGTATATTGCTCGACCTCGGGATCGCCATAGCGGCCGGTGACGCGGTTGGGCGTGACGCGGCGATCGATATCGGCACGGTTGGTCGGCTGGCGCTTGGTATACTCGCCCGACACGGTGACGAAGCCATCGCTGCCGAAGCCGAACCCCTGCCACGCGGTGGCGGTGACGACCGGTTCGCCCGTCACGCTGCGCCGGTTGTTCGCCGTATCGACCTGCGTGTCGTAGAAGCCATAGGTGACGCCCGCGCCGCCGCCCGAGCGCGCCTCGCGCAGCCGCAGGTTGACGACACCGGCGATCGCATCCGATCCATATTGCGCCGATGCGCCGTCGCGCAGCACCTCGACCCGGTCGAGCGCGGACGTCGGCACGGTATTGAGATCGACCGCCGACGACCCCCGGCCCACGGTGCCGTTGGTGTTGAGATTGGCGGAGCTGTGCCCGCGAATGCCGTTGATGAGCACCAGCGTCTGGTCGGGTGCCAGACCGCGCAGCGTCGCCGGGCGGATCGCGTCGGTCGCGTCGTTAGCGGAGGGGCGCGGGAAGTTGATCGACGGCGCCACCGTCGCCAGCGCGGCGGCAAGTTCGGTCGTGCCCTGGCGCTGCAGGCTGGCACCGCTCAGCACGTCGACCGGCGATGCGCTGTCGAGCCGGGTCCGTCCGGCGGTGCGGGTACCGGTGACTACGATCTCGTCACTCGTGTTGGCGGCATCTGCAGACGGTTCGCTCGTCTCCGCCTTTGGCGCTTGGCGTGCGAAGGCAGAGGTCGCGGCCAGCGTGAGCAGCGACGCGCCGAGAAGGGCGATGGTACGGCCCTGAGTCATTCCCTGAATTCCCTGTTCGATTCCGCACTGCGGAACGGTTCAAGGCGCCTCCCTATTCCACTCGTACGGTATGGAAGCCAAAGAAAATCTATTAAGTGAATAGGAATTGCTGAGGGGCGTGCTGGTTGTGCGGATGGGCAGGGGGCACGGAGCTTGGCGGCCTTTGGCGTGTCGGACATGCCCTCCGATCGTTGCTATCCGATGTCGGCAAACGGCTTGGCCCGGCCAGCCTCATCGACCGAAACCATCGTGAACAACGCCGTGGCCGCGTGTCGCCGCTCGCCGGTAATCAGATCCTCGGCGCTGAGGTCCACGCCGATCCGCACCGAGCTTCGCCCGGTAATCCGTACTTCGGCGGTCAATTCGACCATTTCGCCCTCCCGGATGGGCGAGCGGAAGTCGATCCGATCCGACGCCGCCATAACCATTACCGCCCGCGCATGGCGGGTCGACGCGATGAAGGCCGCCTTGCCCATCATGCGCAGCGCGTCGCCGCCATAGAGCGTGCCATAATGGTTGGTCTGGTTCGGGAAGATCATGTCGACCATCCGCAGTGGCGCGGCGGCACCGTGCGGCACCGCCTCCACCATCGGCGGCAGCGGTTGTTCGGTGTCGACCGCGACCAGCGTGAAGCGGCCACACGTGCACAGCCGGCGTTCGCCCGACACCGGCGCCTCGGCGATCAGCTCGACCTCGACGTCGAGTGATTTCCGGCCAACCCGCACGACCCGGCCCGTCACCTCCACCATATCGCCAATCCGCGCCGGTGCCGCGAAGTCGATCTTTTCCGACGAAGCGGTCACGAAGGATGCACGGCCGTGCCGCGAAGCGGCGAGGAATGCCACCTTGTCCATATGCGCCAGCGCCACGCCGCCGAACAGCGTACCGTGGTGATTGGCATCACCGGGAAATACCATGTCGATAAGCTGGATCGGGGTGTCGTGCGCGTCGTGTGGCATTCGGGTCCTCAAACATGTGCGGAGGATATCCAGACGCCAGAGGCTGGCGGGGAAAAGACACCTCCTCCCCACAGCGACGTAGCGGCCAGACCGGGCACCCCGCCGGTGGTCGTTATGACGTCGAAGGCAGGTCTCCTGGCTTGCGGGTCGTCATGGAATTCCCGGCCTTCCCGGTGCCGAGGCACCAGTGGCACACCAGGGGAAGTCCACTCACCGCGTACAGTTGCGGGGGCAGCATCGGCATCGCACCGATTTCCCGTCTTAGCCTTCGGCCATGCGGCGAAGGAACCTCGACCGGATGGCGGTCGCAGAAAGGGGGCGGTTGCGTCAAGGCTGGCGTCGCACGCGCGCCGGGCGATCACGCAGCCCGATCAGATATAAAGATATCTTTATATGTGTGTTGACAGGGGAAGGGAGATGATGTTGAAGGGTTAGGTCGAGGTTCCCCATCCCACGCAAGGCGATGGGGCTAAGACGGGAAGCCGGTGGTGTCCCTCGGGGCAGAATCCGGCGCTGCCCCCGCAACTGTAAGCGGCGAGCGGCGGCTCCATTTCGTGTCACTGGGTTCCCGCAAGGAACCTGGGAAGGCCGGAGCCACCGCATTGACCCGTGAGCCAGGAGACCTGCCTTTCGACGCCATAACGTTCCTCGGACGGGGGTTCCTCCGGTGGATCGCGCT
>CAJYHD010000488.1 GCA_913773715.1 uncultured Sphingobium sp. | reverse complement strand
AGCGCCGCCAGTCGCCGCCGGGGGTCAAGATCGGCGTACGCAACTTCGGTCGCGACCGTCGCTATCCGATCACCAACGCATTTCGCACGCTATAAGAAGTCCCATGACCGTCATCACCCGCTTCGCCCCCTCCCCCACCGGCCATCTCCATGTCGGCAATATCCGCGCCGCGCTCCACAACTGGCTGTGGGCGCGCAAGTCCGGTGGAAAATTCCTGCTGCGGCTGGACGACACCGATCTGGAACGCTCGCGCGCGGAATATGCCGTCGCGATCAAGGCGGACCTGCAATGGCTTGGGCTTGGCTGGGATGGGGAGGCGCGGCAATCGGCGCGCTTTGCACTGTATGAAGAGAAGTTCGAGGCATTGAAGGCAGCGGGGCGGGTCTATCCCGCCTATGAGACGGCGCAGGAGTTGGAATTGCGGCGCAAGGTGCTGCTCGGGCGCGGGCTGCCGCCTGTCTATGATCGCGCGGCGCTCTCACTGACGGCGGAGCAGATCGCGGCGTATGAAGCAGAAGGGCGCGTGCCGCACTGGCGGTTCAAGCTCGACCATGACCAGCCCATCGTCTGGACCGACCTGATCCGAGGCGAGCAGCGGTTCGATCCCAAGCTGCTGTCCGACCCGGTGGTGCGGCGGAGCGATGGTAGCTGGCTCTATCTGTTGCCGTCCGTCATCGATGACGCGGACATGGGCGTCACCCATGTGCTGCGCGGCGAGGATCATGTGTCCAATACCGCCACGCAGATCCAGATGTTCGCGGCGCTGGGCGCGCCTCTGCCCTCCTTTGCGCATGAGGCCCTGCTGACCGGGAGTGAAGGCAAACTGTCCAAGCGGCTGGGGTCTCTGGGCGTCGCGCATTTCCGCGAGGCCGGGATCGAGCCGATGGCGCTGGCATCGCTGTTGGCGCGGCTTGGCAGTGCGATGCCGATCGAGCCTTTCGCTGATATCGCGCCGTTGATCGAAAGTTTCGACTTCGCGCATTTCGGGCGTGCGCCTGCGCGTTTCGACGAGAGCGAATTGGCGACGCTCAATCAGAAAATCGTGCATCAGATGGACTACGCGACCGTCGCTGATCGTTTGCCGGACGGCATGGATGAAAAGGGATGGGACGCGATCCGGCCCAATCTGGAGACGGTGACGGGGGCTGCCGACTGGTGGCGGATCGTCACCGGACCGATCGACGCGCCGGAGCCGGATGTGGAGGATCGCGATTATCTGGCGGCGGCGCGTGCTGTGCTGAATGCGGTTGAGTTCGACGGTGACGTGTGGCGGACGCTGACCGGCGCGCTCAAGGAAAAGACAGGGCGTAAGGGCAAGGCGCTGTTCCTGCCGCTGCGCCGGGCGCTTACCGGCCTAGACCACGGGCCGGACATGGCGGCGCTGCTGCCGTTGATCGGGAAAGACGAGGCAGTGAAGCGGCTTACTGCTGCCGCATGAAATCGAGCGCCTGACCGACGGCGCGGATGCCTTCGGGTGCGGCGGCAAAGCCCATATGGGTACAATCGACTTCGATCGCACGGTCGCGTTCATCGCTGCGGCCCTTGGCGCATTCCGGCAAAATCACGCCATCGCGCTGCGACCACAGAGCCACCGTCGGCACCGGCGGCTTTTCCTCGCGGGTGCAGGGGAATGGTGGGCGATCGACCGGGAAGCCCGATACAAGCTGGTAAAGCCGCCACGCATGGTTTGCGCGAGGATCACCGGAAAAAGGTGTGCCAAGTGTGATGACGCCCGCGACCTTGTGGGGCATCAGCTTGGCATATTCGCGCGCGTAGAGACCGCCAAGGCTCCAGCCGATGAGGGTCGTGGGCACATCGTCACCCTTCGCAATGGCATCCACGCGGGCGTCGATGCGGGCTAGGCTATCGGGACGCGGGCCATAGTTGCGGCCCATCGCCCAGCCATGTGCGTCATAGCCAGCCACGTTGAGGATCGCGCGCATCGGCTCCATCCGGGCTTCGTCCGCCATGAGACCAGGAATGAGCAGGATGCGGCGGCCATCGCCGTGCATTCTGGCAGCGAGGGCTGTAGCTTCGGCGCGGGTGCGCGCGAGGTCGAACGGTATCGAGGCATTGCCGAGCAGATGGCGCAAAGACGGGAGCGCCGCGGCGCGTCGGCCGGGCGCGAACCGATTGTTCCAAGCTGTTGCAAGGGCAGCGGCGTAAGGCGGCACGAAAACGAATCCTTGAAGCCCAACGGGCGAAAGAAGACAGTTTCGTGACAAACGCGGATTGCGTCTAGTGGTTTCGTCCTATGCGACGAACGGTTCGTCGATGACGCTGAGTCTCAGGGCGCGAGGGGAGAGGTCTGCCCGACCGGGTCCCCCTCGCTGGTACGTAGCTGGCGCGGCTCCAAGATGGCTGCCGTTTCAATGAGATCAAGGGCGCGTCGCGCCTCCAGATATCGCCGCGCCGACTGAATCCAGCGGTCGGCAAAGGCGCGGCCGGGCAAACGCTCGACCTCTGTCAGCGCGGCATCGACACGCCCTCCGTCGAGATAGCGCACCGCACGATCATAGGCGACCTCGGGACGCGGAGATGGCGTACTGGTGCGTCGGATCGTCATCAGTTCGCTCGCTTCATGTTGCAGCGAGTCCCACCAGCTCGACGCGGCGGACGGCTTGGTCAGTCTGTCACCCAGATCAGTGAGGCCGCCGCGCAGGTCGGCGAGCGTGATCGGTTCACGCGCAGCGTTGATCACGGTGGCGACCGCGCGCGGCTGCGCCTGCCCGAAGCGAAGCCGCAACTGCGCCTCGATATAGCCCAGCGGCGTCGCATTATCGAGCGCGCGGCGGGCGGCGAAGGCGACGAGCAGCCCTTCGGCGCGGGCGGCATTGCCCGATGCGGCCTGTGCCTCAACCGTTATGCGGGTCAACCGCTCCTCCAGTTGCACGACCCGGCCATCGAGCGCCTGCGCGGCGTCGGGCGTGAGGGTGCGCGGGGTGCGGGATGCGAGCGCTTGGGGTTGCGTGGCGGGCGCTACGGGTTG
>CAJYHD010000487.1 GCA_913773715.1 uncultured Sphingobium sp. | reverse complement strand
TGAGACTTGCCCCTGCGAATATCTGTAACTGTCTGGTTGTGACCTTGACCCTCATGCTGCTGTTCCCCTGCTGTGCCGAGCGCCTTTCCTGTCAGAGCGATCCTGTGTCGTGAGTGTGTATTCCGCTAAGCATCCGGGCAAACGCGTCCCTTGTCCGGCACATGGTGCAGGTGGCGCGATCGTCATTCTTGAATTCCGGGCATTGCATCAGCGAACCCCCACGAAATGGAGTGCCGGCATCATCTCCTGCACGCGGGTTCTGATGGGCCGCAAAGCCCCTGGGTCGCACCTGCCACCCCGCTGCGACATGCGCTATTGCCCCCTAGAAACTGATAACGACGCAATTTCCGCCATTCAAATTTACAGAATTGTGAAATTTATTGAAAACACCAATATGGATGGCGGACATCTTGGCGCCCATCGTTGATCTATCGTCGAGCCGGTGAAGACCATGCTTTCATGCGGGCAGCCAGTCGTCAGCAGGGGACAATCAATATGACCGATATGCCTGAAAACGGCCTTTCACGTCGCGACCTTGCCGCTCTTGCGATCGCGGGCGCAATCGCTGCGGGTTCCGAGGCGCAGGCGCTTGGCCAGAGTTTGAGCAAACCGAAGCCCGCTATCGAACCAACCAGATTGGTAAGTGCAGGAGAGACGCTGCGCCCTGAGATCGTCGGCAATTTCGGCATCGTCGCCGCAGGCCGCCACTATGCCGTTGCGGCAGGCACGCGCATGTTGATGGCGGGTGGCAATGCAACCGACGCGGGAGTCGCCGCCGTGTTCGCGGCCGCCGTCACCGAAATCTCGCACTTCGGCTTCGGCGGGGAAGCGCCGACGATCATCTATGATGCGAAAGCGAAAAAGGTGTCAGTCGTCAACGGGCAGGGCACTGCCCCCGCGCTCGCCACGCCGGATCGGTTCACGGCGGCTGGCGTCATTCCCGGCAATGGACCTAATGGCGGCACAATCCCGGCAATGGTCGATGCGATGGCGCTCGCGCTGCAATTGAACGGCACGATGACGCTTCATCAGGTGATGCAGCCAGCGATCGAGCTCGCCGACGGCTTCGTGATGTATAATTTCCTCGCCGAAGTGTTCGCCAGCCAGCAGAAGGCGACGGCGAAATGGGCCGACGCCTATGCGGCCTATTATCCCGACGGAAAGCCACCACGTACGGGTGAGATATTCCGCCAGCCCAACCTCGCCCGCACAATGCGGATCATCGCTGATGCCGATGCGGCAGCGCTCGCGAAGACAAAGGATCGCAGGACGGCAATTCAAGCCGGGCGCGACGCCTTCTATAAGGGCGACATCGCCCGGCGCATCGGCGCGGCGATGGAGCGTGACGGCGGTCTGATGCGCTACGAGGATCTCGCGCGCTATACGGGCAAGGTCGAAGCACCCACCACCACGCGCGTCTTCGGCTACGACATCTGCAAGGGGGGCTTCTGGAGCCAGGGTCCCGCGATGCTGATGGCGCTCAACATAGCCGAAGCGGCAGGCGTCGCGTCGACGACGCCGGGATCGGCCGACTATCTCCATATCGTCGCGGAATCGATCAAGCTCGCCTTCGACGATCGCAACATGTATTTCGGCGATCCCGACTTCGCGGCCGTACCGATGAAGGGGCTGCTCTCCAAAGCCTATGCCGCCGCCCGCGCCAAACAGATCGGCCCGCGCGCCTCGCTAGACCATCGCTATGGCGATCCCTGGGCGTTCGAGGGCAAGGCACGCACTACCCCGACCTTTACGCCGCATATGCTGAAAGCGCCGCCTCGCCCAACCGCCGATACCACGGCGATCGAGGTGGTGGATCGCGAGGGCAACCTATTCAGTTGCACGCCCAGTTCCGGCTGGATGCTGGGGGGCGCCTATATTCCAGGCGATACCGGCGTGCCGATGAGCAATCGCCTGACCGTGTTCGACCTAGACCCGCAAAGCCCCAATGTGCTGGTGCCCGGCAAGCGGCCCCGCACGACGCTGTCGCCATCGATCGTGATGAAGGACGGTGCACCCTTCCTCGCCATCGGCACGCCGGGCGGCGACAATCAGGATCAGCAGATCATGAACGTGCTGCTGCGCGTCCTAGCTTACGGGCAGCCCCTTCAGGCCGCGATAGAAGCACCGCGGATCAACTCCAACCATTTTCACGGCTCCTTCGCGATCAAGAAGGAAGAGCCGGGCGTGCTGGAGATAGAGGATCGTGTGCCGCAAGACATTCGTGTCGACCTCGCCGCGCGCGGGCACAAGCTCGATGTGCTCGGTCCGTTCGGCGTGTCTACCGGTATTGTCGCAGCGGGCGTCGTGCCGGGCAGTGGCACCTTGCGTGGAGGTGCGGACGTCCGCCGCGAAAGATATGTATTCGGCTGGTAACGTTCATGCCGTAACCGGCGGTCTAACCCCTATCCTTATGCTTTCGCCACTATCGCGTTGCGCTTCAAGTCGCGCGGAAAATTGCGTCCCAGAAAATTCTTGCCATTCGGTTGTAACGATAGCAGTACGAATCGGTCGAGATCGGCCGAAAGTGTAAAACGTCGCGCGTTAGATTTTAAAGTGAAGCGATAAATGCCTCGCATTGGTGGCTTGCTGCCATAAAAGCGGACCGTCAGAGGCTGGGAAGCAGGAATTGACCGCTGAGTGTCTCACTAGGGTCGGCGCCTGCCGGAAGCGCGTAAAACCGATACTGCAGCGCAGTTACGAGATCA
>CAJYHD010000486.1 GCA_913773715.1 uncultured Sphingobium sp. | reverse complement strand
CGCAGATGGACGTGCAACGCGGCCTTGGCGTTTCCGACCTGCTCAAATGGTTCGAGCCGGACGGCGATGATTGGCGCGTCAGTTCCGAACTGCGCCGCATGATCGACTTCCGCCAGGATAATCTGTTCGAGGCAAAGGTTCCGACCGGCGTCTATGATTTGATCCTCTGCCGCAACGTACTGCTCTATTTCACGCCGGAGCGTCGACAGACCGTGCTGCGCCAGTTGGCAAGCCATGCCCATGCCGGATCGGTGCTGATGCTGGGCGCGGGAGAAACGGTGATGGGGCAGGGTGAAGGCTTTTCCGCGCATCCCGAATTTCGCGGGGTCTATGGGCGTGCTGCCGCCTGAGCGCGGCATCCTGATCCAACATGCTTGATTGCGGCGATGCACTTCGCCATGGTCGCGCCTTGACGTCGCGCGAGATGATCGATTGGCGCATTGTGAGATCGGGTAAGGTGTGACTGGCCTTTCGCTATGACAGACATTCCGATGATCGAAACGCCATCGCCCAATTACGACGATCGCAGCCTGCCCATCACGATGCTGGTGCTGCACTATACCGGCATGCCGGATGCCGCGAGCGCGATCAAATGGCTGGCGAACCCCGACTCCAAGGTGTCTGCCCATTATGTCGTGACCGAGGATGGTCAGGTCATCCGCATGGTCGATGAGGTGAACCGCGCCTGGCATGCGGGCCGATCGCACTGGCGCGGGATCGACGACATCAACTCGGCCAGCATCGGCATTGAGATCGTCAATCCGGGACACGAGTGGGGCTATCGCCCGTTTCCCGAAGCGCAGATGGGATCATTGATCCCGCTGGTCCACGACATTGTCCAACGGTACAAGATCACGCGCGGCAACATCGTCGGCCACAGCGATATCGCGCCAGCCCGCAAGCAGGACCCCGGCGAGCTATTTCCTTGGGGACAATTGGCGCGGCTGCGTCTGGCTCTGCCGCGTCCGACCAAGAACCTCATGGACCCGATGTGGACCGATAGCGGCTTCATGCTGGCGCTCGAGCGCTTCGGTTATGACATCGCCGACCCGCAGGCGGCGGTCGTCGCCTTCCAGCGCCGTTTCCGGCCAGAGAGAATGGACGGCGTGATCGATGGCGAATGTCGCGCCATCCTCCTCGCCCTTTTGCTGCCCAAGCCGCAGGGTGATGATTAAACCGGATGACGGCGGCAAGGATCGGCGCTAAGGCGTCGTCCGCCAGAGGGCCGGGCGGCCGCGGCGTGGTGGGTAACTTCCATGACGAGGAAAGTCCGGGCTCCACGAAATGACGGTGCCGGTTAACGACCGGCTGGAGTGATCCAAGGGACAGTGCAACAGAAAGCAGGTCGCCCAGCCCTCGGGCTAAGTCTTCGGACAGGCGAAATTGAAAGGGTGCGGTAAGAGCGCACCGCGCCCCCGGCAACGGGCGGCGGCACGGTAAACCCCACCGGGAGCAAGACCGAATAGGGGCGGCGCGCGGCCAGTTCGCAAGAATGGGACCGCTAGGCTTGTTTCGGCCGAGACCGCCCGGGTTGGTTGCTTGAGGGCCGGAGCGATCCGGCCCCTAGAGGAATGGTCGCCCATCTTCCGCAGGAAGGGGACAGAACCCGGCTTACAGGCCCTCTGGCATTAATCTGACGAATTTTTAGGGCTTGGCAGGGTGGCGTTTTGGCCGCCCAGTCCCTAATCTTGTGACAATGGCAAGACAGGGTCGATCCAATGACTGGGGCTTTCCCCGGTGGCGCAGCTATGGCTCCTCGCGAGAGGCGCAAGCCGTGCGGCTGTGCGACCGGCACGGCTGCGACAAGCCGGGCGATTGCCCCGCGCCCAAGTCACCCAATAGCCCGGAACGCTGGTACTTCTGCTCGGACCATGCGGGCGAGTATAACCGCAACTGGGACTATTTTCAGAGCTTGGACGAAGAAGAGCGCACGCAGCGTGAGCGCAACGAGCGGCGCGACGCTGGGGGTTTCCATTCGAGCGCCTATCATGCCTGGGGCGGGCCGGGCGACGGATCGCGATCGCGCGACGAACTTCATGCGTTGAAGGCGCTCGATCTGGAAGACGACGCCGACTTCGAGACCGTCAAGAAAAGCTGGCGTCGTCTCGCGAAGGAATATCATCCAGATGTGAAGCCCGGCGACGCGCAGGCCGCCGTCCGCTTTCAGTCGATCCAGGCCGCCTATGAAGTGCTGCGCGCGGCGGAGGAGCGGCGGACATGGAAGCCGCGGAGCACCGTCGATTGAAGGATCATGTCCGCTCCAACTGGCAGAATGCGATCCTCGTTTGCCGCAAATGTTCGAAGAAGCTGGATCGCGGATTTGGCCCTAGCGATGAACGGCTGGCCAAGGCGCTGCGCAGGCACCTCTCGCTCAAGAAAGGACGCAAGGCGGCGGCAGGGATCATCGAGGTCAATTGTCTCGGCATTTGTCCCAAGGGCGCGGTGACAGTGGTCAACGGGGCGGACAGTCGCGATTGGTTGCTGGTGCGGCCCGGCGCGGACCTCGACCTGCTCGCCAGCGAACTCGGGCTTGATCCGAAAGCCTGACGATCACGCAAAAAGACCGCCGCTTGATGGAGCGACGGTCCTTGATGCCGATCAATGCAAGTCAGTTGCCGGCCGAACCGCTGGCACTGCCCGAGCCTGACCCGCTGCCCGAGGCGGAGAAGCCGGAAGCCGCACCCGTGACCGATCCGGCAAGATTGCCAGACCCATTGCCGCTGGCGCTGGCAGCGCCGTTACGGACGGAACCGACAGTCGAACCAGTCCGGTCGCGTGCTGCCTGCGCTACGCCGCCCACCCTGTCACGCGTTGCACCAGCCGTCTGCGTGGCGGTGTCACGCGCCGATCCAACGGCCTGCGCGGCACTGTCACGCACCGACCCGACCGTGCTTGCCACCTGATCTGTGCCGACAAGCTGCGCGCTGGTGCCGACATGCTTGTCGACGCTGGTGCTGCCCGCATTGCTGAGCGATCCGGCAACGCCATTTCCGTCGGCACCACTTGCGCCCAGTGCCGCACTGGTGCTGCGATTGACCGTCCCGGCGAGGCCTGCGTCAGCCGACGCGGAGCCTGACTTGGTGTTCACCGAACGGCTGCCGCTGACGCTGCCTGATCCGTCAATACTGTTTGACAGGCTTCCGGAGGCGGAACCGACCGTGCTACCCACATTTCCGGCGCCGGAAAGCGCGCCCGACACCGTGCCGCCAAGGCTTCCGGCCCCGCCCAGCGCGCCGCCGACGCCGCCCAGCAACTGCGCCGATGCCGGAACGCTGCCCATGCTCGCGACCAGCGCGGTGGCGAGGATCAACGAGGTTTGCTTGCGAATGCTCATGATCTATCTCCTTCCAAGAGGCCGGATCATGTCCGGCTTCCCATGAGCAACGATGGCGATCCGGCACTTCATCCCACGCGCAGAAAAATTATTTCAGGCCGACATTTTTGGGCGGCGTAGCGCAACTGCCGCACACGATCCCGCGTCCGACCCGCCCGTTGCCGGGTTTGATTTCGGAGGCGAGTGCCGCAACGCTGCCGACGCGTGCGATTCGGGCAGCGACGAGCGGAGCGGCGAAGGATGTGCCGCGCAGCACCTCCCACCCCTTGCCGGGCACTGCGCCCACCATATCGGCGCCGGGCGCGGCATAGTCGAGGTGCAGCGGCTTTCCGGCCTCCATCAGCGCGCGTCCCCTGCCATCGACGCCCGTCACCGACACCACGCCCGCATAGGAGGCAGGATATTGCGGTGGGGCGGCGGGACCATCATTGCCGACTGCCGCAACAACGACGATGCCTTTGCCTTGCAAGGCCTTCACGCCCGCAGCCAGCAGCGGATTGGGCGGGCCGACCAGGCTGATGTTGACGACGCGCACATGGCGCTGCGCCATCCACGCCATCGACCGCGCGATCGCCACCGCCGATCCGTTTCCCGCCGATCCGCCATAGACATCCGCCACCAGCAATGGAGAATTGGGCGCAACACCGTGGAAGTTGCCTGCCTCCCCGACCATCAGCGACGCGACCGCCGTAC
>CAJYHD010000485.1 GCA_913773715.1 uncultured Sphingobium sp. | reverse complement strand
GTGAAGGCATAGGGCGGATTGACGATGAAGAGGCCCGCGCCGTTATAGATGCCGGGCTGATCGGCATCATACAGCCAATGCTCGACGACCAGAAATTTCGGGATGCCGAGCTTAGCCAGATCGCGCTTCCACCGCTGGTGCGCGGACCGGTCTTTCAGCGGATACCAGACGACCGTCACGCCATGCGCCCATTTGCGGTGTGCTGCCGCCAGCGTCGCGGTGATGCGTGCGCGTTCGTCGGTCTGTTCATAGGGTGGATCGACCACCACTACGCCGCGCGGCGTGCGGGTCGGCAGCATCGCCAGCCACAGCTCATAGGCATCGCGCTCATGCACGGCGGCAGGGGTGCCGCGCATCGCGCCGCGCAGCTCCCGCACGTCCTCGGGATGCTTTTCGTTAAGGATCAGCACATCCTGCGGGCGCAGGAGTTGCGCCAGGAACCGTGGCGAGCCGGGATAGAGGCGCGGCTCCGCCTCGACATTTACGGCCCGCACCGCCGCGCGATAGTCGTCCAGCAACGGGTTCGCATCTGCAAATGCCCGCACCACGCCGTGCGCGGCCTCGCCGGTGCGTTGCGCCTGCTCGCCGCCCAGGTCGTACAGCCCGCAACCGGCATGGGTGTCGATCAGGGTCAACGCACCCTCTTTTTGCTGCAAGGCCCGGACCAGCGCGATCAGCAGGCTGTGCTTCACGACATCGGCGCTATTACCGGCATGGAAGGAGTGGCGATAATTCATTCGAAATCCAGAAACCTGCCGATGGGGCGCATTACTAAGCGACCTGTTCGGCGCTCATAGGAGAGCCGGGGAGGGGGCGTCAAAGCCGCACCGTCTCGCTTGTGCGGGAGCTAAAGCGATAAGGTTTCGAACTGACCCGGCGCGATCCCGGCGACGGACCAGTCGCCGATGGACCAGCGGACCAGCCGGAGGGTGGGCAATCCGACCGCGGCGGTCATGCGGCGGACCTGGCGGTTGCGCCCTTCGCGGATGGTGATTTTCAACCAGCTGTCGGGAATGAGCTTGCGCTGGCGTATCGGCGGATCGCGCAGCCACAGGTCGGGCGCGTCGATGCGTGCGACCTCGGCGGGCAGCGTCATGCCGTCCTTCAGCTGGACGCCGCGCCGCAAACGTTCCAGTTCGGGTTCCTGCGGATCGCCTTCGACCTGCACGAGATAGGTCTTGGGCATCTTGAAGCGCGGATCGGCGATACGCGCCTGAAGCCGTCCGTCATCGCATAGCAGCAACAGGCCCTCGCTGTCGCGATCGAGCCGCCCGGCCGGATAGACGTTCTTCACCGTGATGAAGTCCGATAGGGTGGACCGAACCGTGGGCGATCCGCGATCCGTGAATTGCGACAGGACGCCGAAGGGTTTGTTGAACAGGAGCAGCCGGGGCATGCTGTTGCCCATAACGCCCAGCTACAGCGATGTCTTGCGCCGCATGTCCCGTCGGTCAGGCTCTGTCGACGCCGGGCTGCAAGCCCGCGCGCTTGGCCGATGCTTCGACACGGCGGGCCGCAGACTTCCGGGTCCGGACGCAACCCGTCGTCGCCACGGGCATTCGCTTTAGGACCGTGATACCGTTTTTGCGATCGATTAAGGTGATCTATCCGTTCCGAATAATCGATTGGACAGATTTTCTGTGCATGTGCGATCTTCGTTCCAGAAGACAGTACCGATTGGAAGAGGACATCGAGATGGCCGATTACGAACAGCCCAAGAGCGGCGGTTGCCCGATGGGCGGCAAGGGTGGCGGCGAGGTCAAGGCCCGGTCGCTGCTGGGACGGACCAACAAGGACTGGTGGCCCGACGCGCTGCCCATCGATATGCTCCACCAGCACGGCGTCTCGCCCGATCCGATGGGCGCAGACTTCGATTATGCCGAGGCGTTCAACACGCTCGACTATGCCGCGCTCAAGGCGGACCTGCTGGCGCTGATGACCGACAGCAAGTCGTGGTGGCCCGCCGACTATGGCCATTACGGCCCGTTCATGATCCGCATGGCCTGGCATGCCGCCGGGACCTATCGTGTGACCGATGGTCGCGGCGGGTCGTCCTCGGGGCAGCAGCGTTTCGAGCCGCTGAACTCCTGGCCGGACAACGGCAATCTCGACAAGGCGCGGCGCCTGTTGTGGCCGATCAAGCAGAAATACGGCAAGCATATCAGCTGGGCTGACCTGTTCATCCTGGCGGGCAATGTCGCGATCGAGAGCATGGGCGGGCCAACCTTCGGCTTCGCGGGCGGCCGCAAGGACGTCTATGCGTCGGAAGGCGACACCTTCTGGGGCGCGGAGGAGCTGTGGGTCGATGAGGGCGCCCAGACCCGCATCGAGGAGCAGGAGGGCCGCGCGCTCGAAAATCCGCTCGCTGCGATCCAGATGGGCCTCATCTACGTCAATCCCGAAGGCCCGGGCGGTGATCCCGATCCGCTGAAATCCGCGCGCGACATGAAGGCGACGTTCCAGCGGATGGCGATGAACTCGGAAGAAACCGTCGCGCTGACTGCTGGCGGCCACGCGTTCGGTAAGGCGCATGGGGCCAAGCCTCCCACGGGCTTCAAGAACCCGGCGGCCGAAGCGATCCACCAGCAGGGGCTGGGCTGGCTGACCGATAGCGAGGAGATCGGCCAGGGGCATATCACGACCTCGGGCATCGAGGGCGCGTGGTCGAACAACCCGACCAAGTGGACCGGCGACTATCTGCGCCTGCTGTTCAAATATGACTATGAACTGACGCGGAGCCCGGCGGGCGCCAAGCAGTGGACCCCGGTCAATCCGGATCCCGAGGACATGGCCCCCGACGCGCGTGACCCGAACAAGCGCGTGCCGACCATGATGACCACCGCCGACATGGCGTTGAAGATGGACCCCGAGTTCCGCGAGATCGCGCTGCGTTTCCGCGACGACCAGTCGGCGCTCGACGATGCCTTCGCCCGCGCCTGGTTCAAGCTGACCCACCGCGACATGGGGCCGAAGATTCGCTATCTCGGGCCGGAAGCGCCCGAAGAGACGCTGATCTGGCAGGACCCGGTGCCGGAAGGCACCGCGCCTTCGGACGCGGCGGTCGCCACGTTCAAGGACGCGGTGCTGTCGAGCGGGCTGACCGTTGCACAGCTGGTCAAGACCGCCTGGGCCTCGGCATCGACCTATCGCCGGTCGGACCATCGCGGCGGTGCCAACGGTGCCCGTATCGCGCTGGCCCCGCAGAAGGATTGGGCGGTCAACGAGCCCGAACAGTTGCAGACGGTGCTCGCCAAGCTGAACGAACTGCGTGGCGACATCTCGCTGGCCGATGCGATCGTGCTGGCGGGTTCGGCGGCGGTCGAGAAGGCCGCGCGCGATGCCGGGTTCGAGGTCAGCGTGCCCTTCCTGGGCGGTCGCGGTGACGCGACGCAGGAATGGACCGATGTCGAGAGCTTCAAGTGGATGGAGCCGCAGGCCGATGGCTTCCGCAACTATCTGAAGACCCGCAACCCGGTGAAGACCGAGGAGCTGTTGCTCGACCGTGCGGCGCTGCTCGGCCTCTCCGCGCCGGAGATGACGGTGCTGGTCGGCGGCCTGCGCGTGCTGGGCGCGAACGTCGGCGATGCGCCCGAGGGCGTGCTGACCGATCGTCCGGGGCAGCTGACCAACGACTTCTTCGTCAACCTGCTCGACAATGATACCTTCTGGGATCTGGTCGATGCGTCGAGCGACGAAAAGTTCATCGGCTATGACCGGGGCGGCCGCCAGGAGAAGTGGCGCGCGACCCGAACCGACCTGATCTTCGGCTCCAACTCGCAGCTGCGCGCGACCGCCGAGGTCTATGCCGAGAACGGCAATGAGGAGAAGTTCGTACGCGACTTCGTGCGGGCCTGGGTCAAGGTGATGAATGCCGATCGCTTCGACGTGACGGCCAAGCCGGTATCGGCCAACCAGGCCAGCTAAGCCGGTAGGTCGAGATGGGGGCGCGGCGTGCCCGGACGCAGGTCCGGGTCGCTGCGCCCCTTTTTCATGCGCTGGCGTGGCGGAATGCCCATGGGGCGCCAAGCCAGTGTGACCTTTGGCGGCAAAGCGTTACTATTAGGCGACGCGCCTGGGGGACTTTGGATTAGCCGGGCCTCAGGTTTCCAG
>CAJYHD010000484.1 GCA_913773715.1 uncultured Sphingobium sp. | reverse complement strand
CGCGTCAACGACACCGCCGGGCATGATGCGGGCGACGCGCTGCTGTGCGCCGTGGCGGGCCGCCTGCGCCACGCCCTGCGCCCCGGCGATCTGGTCGCGCGCATGGGCGGCGACGCGTTCGCCGTGCTGCTGACCCGCCTGCCCGACGAGGAAACGCTCCAGCCCATTCTCGCGCGCGTGATCGATCATCTGCATGCGCCGCTCACCTATCGCGGTCGCCCGATCGACATCCGCGTCTCGATCGGCATCGCCCGCTTCCCCGATCATGGCGCGGACGTGACGGCTTTGGTCAAGCATGCCGACATCGCGCTGTACCATGCCAAGAATAACGGTCGTGGCCGCGCCACCATGTTCGGCCCGGACCTGCTCGCCAGCTGGGACAAGGAGGCCGCGATGCTCGAGCGCGCGCGCCACTTGCTCGCCAACGGCCATATCCAGCCCTGGTATCAGCCCAAGATCGCGCTGGAGGACGGGTCGATCGCCGGGTTCGAGGCGCTGTTCCGCTGCCCGACCCCGGACGGCAAGGTCATCATGCCCGGCGAGATCGCCGCCGCCTTTGAGCATCCCGAACTCGGCCCCGCCATCACCGCGCGCATGATCGACGGCGTTATCGCCGACTGCGCGGTCTGGCGAAAGCAAGGCTTTTCCTTCGGATCGGTGTCGGTCAACGTGTCGGGCGCGGACCTCAACGACGACGGCTTCCCCGATCGCCTGTTCCAGCAACTGGCGGACGCAGGCCTGCCGCCTGCGACGCTGGAGCTGGAAGTCACCGAATCAGTGTTCCTCGGTCGGCATGCCGAACAGGTGGCGCGCGCGCTGCATCGCCTCAGCGACGCGGGCATTGCCATTTCGCTCGACGATTTCGGCACCGGCTACGCCTCACTCTCGCATCTCAAGCAATTCCCGATCGACATCATCAAGATCGACCAGCGCTTCGTGCGCGATCTCGAAACCGACCCGGACGACGCCGCCATCGTGCGCGCCGTCCTCAACCTCGCCTACAGCCTGGGCATCCGTACCGTGGCCGAGGGTGTAGAGAAGGCGAGCCAGGTCGATTATCTCCGCGCGGGCGGATGCCATTATGGTCAGGGCTATCATTTCAGCCCCGCCGTCCCGGCGGACGATGTCGCGTCGATGATGCGGATAGGCCTGATCGCGCTGCGCTCCTGATCGAGTCGTTCCCTACGGGAGCGCATAAAAACCATTTGGTTCCCTCGACTGATCGCGGCTGCTGCGCGGTTCGCCCTGGCGTGGCCCTACTCGATTCGCAATTCTGGATTATTGCCCTTACCTACCCCGTTAACGAGTGCGCTGCGAGCGGCGGCGCTGACGAACAAGAGCCACGGGGCCAAAATTGCCAGATCAAGGTAGAAAGGGCGTAGCCGCGCTGCGTGCGCGGTTCAGCGCCCTATGTCCTGAGCGCGAAATCCTATTGCGGTCAGGTGACAAGACAAAAAGCTTCAATCTTTCGCGCCGCGCGCAACTGACGGGCCTTGGCGTCATCGCCACTGCGCTTGTCGGTGTCGCTGGCTTGACCGGCACGATGATAGAGCATCGCGCATCTATGGCGCAGGAACGCGCTGCATTGGCGCACCAAGGCCAGTCGATCAAAGCCGCTGCCGACAAGCTGGACGGTTACCGCAAGTCCGTCGAACAAATGGCGCAGGAACTGAAGGCGCGTCAGGATTTCATGGACGACCTCTACCGCACTCATTTCGGCGGAGAGGATCTCGGCGCAGGCAGCGACCTCGTCGGCAAGTCCGACAAGGACGCCCCCGCCGCCAAGGACATCGGCCTCGCACCGGAAGCCGCGCCCCTCCTCCGCCTCGAGCAGCGCCAGCGCCGCTTCGCCATGCTGATGACCGCCGCCGTCGAGCGCCGTGCGGACAAGGCCGCTGCCGCGATCCGCAGCTTCGGCCTCAATCCCGACGCGCTCGCCCGCACCGCCGCCCGCGCTCAAGGTGGCCCCTTCGTGCCATGGAAGGGCGGCGACGAAGCGATGACCGGCGAGTTGGAACATCTTGCCGACGCGCTCGCCCGCATGGAGTTTCTCGAACGCAGCCTGCTCACCATTCCGTCCGGCAAGCCCACCGCCGCACCGATGCAGAGCAGCTCCTACGGCTATCGCCGCGACCCGTTCAGCCATCATGCCGCCTTCCACGCCGGGATCGATTTCCCCGGCCGCTACGGCTCACCCATTCAGGCGGCGGCAGGCGGCAAGGTCAGTTTCGTCGGCCAGCGGCAGGGCTATGGCAACGTCGTCGAGGTCGAGCATGGCAACGGCCTGATGACCCGCTACGCGCATTTGTCCGGCTTCACCGCCCATGTCGGCGAAAAGGTGCAGCGCGGCGACAAGATCGCCCGCATGGGATCGACCGGGCGCTCGACCGGCACCCACCTCCATTTTGAGGTGCGGCTGCGCGGCAACCCGATCAATCCGCGGCGCTTCCTGGAAGCGCGCAAGGACGTGCTTCAGGTCCAGCAACTGGCCAAGGCACGCTTCGCCGATCTCAACGGCATGAAAGGCTGACACTTGCGGCCCTTGGCTTCTTGCTGCCTCATCCTACATGTGAGCCGATCCTGCGATTGATTCTCAATGATGGAGCCGCGAATGTCCGACACCCGCACCGAAACCGACAGCATCGGCGCCATCGAAGTACCCGCATCGGCCTATTGGGGGGCGCAGACGCAGCGCAGCATCGAGAATTTTCCCTTCGACAAGATGGAGCGCATGCCGATCGGCATCATCCACGCGCTCGCAATCGTAAAGCAGGTGGCGGCGCGGGTTAACCGCCGCCACGGTCTTGCGCCCGAGATCGCCGACGCGATCGAAACTGCCGCCGCCAGCGTTGCGGCGGGCGAGCATGACGACCAGTTTCCGCTCGTCATCTGGCAGACGGGCAGCGGCACCCAGACCAACATGAACGTGAACGAAGTGATCGCGGGGATTGCCAACGAAGCGCTCACAGGTACGCGGGGCGGCAAGTCGCCGGTCCACCCCAACGATCACGTCAATATGAGCCAGTCGTCCAACGACAGCTTTCCAACCGCGATGCACGTCGCCGCCGCACTTGCCGCAACACGCGACCTTCTCCCCGCGCTCGAAAAGCTGGAGGGCGCGTTACTCGCCAAGGCGAAGGCCTGGGACCATATCGTCAAGATCGGCCGCACCCATTTGCAGGATGCGACGCCGCTGACGCTGGGTCAGGAATTTTCCGGCTATTACGCGCAGGTCCGGCTCGCCCGCACTCGCGCCATGCCGCTGGTCGAGCATGGGCTGACGAAACTGGCGCAGGGCGGCACGGCGGTCGGCACCGGCCTCAACACGCCGCCCGGCTTTGCGGAGGATGTCGCGGCGGAGATCGCGGCGCTCACCGGCCTGTCCTTCGAAAC
>CAJYHD010000483.1 GCA_913773715.1 uncultured Sphingobium sp. | reverse complement strand
CCTGTTTCTCGTTATGCTCGATGAGCGCGTTCAGCTCCTCGACCATCGGCGCGACCTCGTTGGGCATCGCGTCGGAGATGCGATCGGCCTTGCCTGCGCGCATTGCCGCAATCTCCTCGCGCACGCGGCGCAGCGGATAGAGCCCGTAAAAGGTCTGCATCGCCGCCATGAGCAACAGGCCGACGCCGAGCAGCGCAAAGCTGCGCACCAAAGTCCGTCGCAGCGCGCCGATCTGCGCATCCAGCCCGGTCGTCCGCTGCGCCACCTGAAACCGCCAGCGCACGTCCGAGCCGGGCAGCTTCACATCGCGTTCGACGACACGCAGTTTCTCGTCGGCAAACTGGTTGCTGGTATAGACATGGATCGTATCGTCATTGTGCGGCGTGCCGTATGCCAGCCGACGATCCCAGAGCGAGCGTGACGGAAAAGGCTCATGCCCCTTACCCGAAACCTGCCAATAGACGCCCGAACCCGGCTCCAGAAAGCCCTGATCGGCAGGCTCGCGGGTAAACCAGACTTCGCCCTGCGAGTCGATCGCCGCCGATACCAGCAACGACTGAAGCACATAGGCTTGGCGGTCGTCGAAATTCTGGGTGACGGCGGACACGAGCACCCGGTCGAGCGCAAAACCGCCGCCGGTCAGCAGGACCAGAATCCACCCTGCGGCGATCAGGATCATCCGCCGCGACAGCGATCCCGTGCGCAGCGTCGGGCGCGTGGTGGTTCCGTCCGTCACGGGAAAGACCGGATCAGTCTGCCGCCACCGCAGAACCGCCCGCCGCCGGATCGTCCAGGCTGTAGCCCAGGCCGCGGATGGTGGTGATGACGTCCTGGCCCAGCTTCTTGCGGATGCGCGTCACGAACACTTCGATCGTATTGGAATCGCGGTCGAAATCCTGGTCGTAGATATGTTCGATCAGCTCGGTGCGGCTGACCACCTTGCCCTTGTGATGGAGCAGATAGCTGAGCAGCTTATATTCCTGCGCGGTCAGCTTCACCGGCTCGCCCGCCCGCGTGACCTTGCCCGAGCGGGTGTCGAGGCGGACGTCCCCGGCGGTCAGCTCGGACGAGGCATTGCCGCTGGCGCGCCGGATCAGCGCGCGCAGACGGGCGATCAGCTCTTCGGTCTGGAACGGCTTGGCGACATAATCGTCCGCGCCCGCATCCAGCCCCGCCACCTTGTCCGACCAGCTGTCGCGCGCGGTCAGGACGAGGACGGGCGTGGTCTTGCCCTCCTTGCGCCAGCGGTCGAGGACGGTCAGCCCGTCGATCTCGGGCAACCCTAAGTCGAGCACGATCGCGTCATAGCTTTCGGTCGAGCCCAGGAAATGCCCCTCTTCGCCATCGGTGGCGAGGTCGATGGCATAGCCTGCGCCTTCCAGCGTGGACTTCAACTGCTGGCCGAGATTGGGCTCGTCCTCGACGATCAGAACGCGCATCGCAAAACTCCCTGTATATTCATGGGGCTGTCCGACCGGCCGGTCATCAGCCGTCGGTACGGCCGATGACCTTGCCGGTGCGGGCGTCCACCTCCACCCAGATGACCGTGCCATTGCGCAGGAACTTCAGCGTGTAAACCGCCGCCGACGCATCATAGTCGAAGCCGATATACTGCGCGTCGCGCATCGTCGGCACCACCCGCGCCTCGATCTCGCGGAGCGACAGATTGCCTTCCTTACGCTGCTGATCGGCGCGCATCTGGTCGCCGCGACGTTGATCGAGTGACGCTTCGATCAGCGGCGGCGAACCCATCGGTGCGGCGAGCAGAGCCAGGAGGACGGTCATCGACATGAAACTGGCATAGCGGTCAACCGTTGAACAGCCTCTGAATGGATCGTGCAGGTGCCTGACAGCGCATGGACCGCTTGCCGGGTTCCGCATCCGCCCCTAACTGCCGATCCATCATGGCAGCACCCGTTCTTTCCTACGAAGACCTGGGCCTTGTTCAAGGCTCGGGCTGGCTCTTCCGGCATCTCGACATCCATGTCGGTCCTCGCGACCGGCTGGCGCTGATCGGGCGCAACGGCGCGGGCAAGTCGACCCTCCTCAAGCTGATGGCCGGGATCATCGATTCGGACGAGGGACGCCGGGTGATCGTGCCGGGCACCCATGTCGTCTATCTGGAGCAGGATCCCGACCTGACCGGCTGTTCGAGCTTGAGCGATTACGTCCTGTCGGGCGACGACGCGCCGGAAGCCTATGAGGCGGATGCCATCGCTGGACAGCTGGGCATCGACCTGACCCGCGAGGCATCGACCGCCAGCGGCGGCGAGCGGCGCCGTGCCGCGATCGTGCGCGCACTGGCGATGAACCCGGACGTGCTGCTGCTCGACGAGCCGACCAACCATCTCGACCTCGCCGCCATTGAATGGCTGGAGGACTGGCTGAAGCGCTTTACTGGCGCATTCATCGTCATCAGCCATGACCGCACCTTCCTGACCCGGTTGACCAAGTCGACGCTGTGGCTCGATCGCGGCCAGATGCGCCGCAACGAGGTGGGCTTCGGCGGCTTCGATGCGTGGACCGAACAGGTCTATGCCGAGGAACAGCGTGCCGCCGAGAAGCTCGACGCCAAGCTCAAGATCGAGGAGCATTGGCTTCATCGCGGCGTTACCGCGCGGCGCAAGCGCAACCAGGGCCGTCTGGAAAAGCTGGTACAGATGCGCGCGACCCGCGCCGCGATGATCGGGCCGCAGGGCGCCG
>CAJYHD010000482.1 GCA_913773715.1 uncultured Sphingobium sp. | reverse complement strand
CGTCTGCGTGCCCGCATTGCCGCCCACGCCCGCGACGATCGGCATCAGCGTGGCGAGCGCCACCATCTGCTGGATCGTCCCTTCGAAAATACCGATGATGGTGGAGGCGAGCAGTGCAGTCAGCAGGTTGGTGAGCAGCCAGCGGACGCGGCCCTTGTAGCTTTCCAGCACGGGTTCGTTGATGTCGCCTTCGCCCGCACCCGACAGCCGCAATATGTCTTCGCCCGCTTCTTCGGAGATGATGTGGACGACGTCGTCGACCGTGATCATGCCGACCAGCCGCCCGCTGCCATCGACCACCGCGGCGGAGATCAGCGCATATTTCTGGAAGCGGAGCGCCACTTCCTCCTGATCCATGTCGACCGGGATCAGCGTCTGCTCGCGCTTCATCAGGTCGGCCATGGCGATGCCGCGCGGGCAGGTCAGCACCCAGCTCAGCTGGCAGGTGCCGATCGGCTTGTGCGCAGCATCGACGACGAAGATTTCCCAGAAGTCGCGGGTCAGGTCGTCATGATCGCGCAAATAGTCGATCACTTGCCCCACCGTCATATGTTCGGGCACGGCGACCAGATCGCGCTGCATCAGGCGACCGGCGGATTCTTCTGGATAGGCGAGTGCGCTTTCGATCGCGGCGCGATCTTCCGGCTCCATCGCGTCGAGGACGGCCTGCTGATCGGCCTCCTCCATATCCTCGATGATCGCGACGGCGTCGTCGGTGTCGAGTTCGGCGGCGAATTCGGCGACCTGCGCGGGCGCGAGCGCACCGATCAGATCGTCGCGGACATAGTCGTTGAGTTCGGAAAGGACTTCCGCGCCGACGATATTGCCCAGCGCCGCCGCAACGTCGCCGCGCCGTTCCGACGGGGTGAGTTCCAGAAGGTCGGCGATGTCGGCGGGGTGGAGCGGCGATACGAGTTCGCGCGCGCGCTCATCGTCACCATCCTCTACCGCATCGAGCACGGCGGAGAGAAATTCGGGTTTCAGCCGATCGTCCTCATCGAGGCCGGTGTCGGCTTCGGTCAGGATGTCGTCGTCAAATGGCTGGTCGTCTTCCCGGTCCTTGACGGGGGAATCGGCCATGTCGCCGCGCTCGCTCATCGCGCCCCCTACTGTCCGGTTCCTGTAACATTGCGCTGCTTTCGCCCATGCGTGCCGCAATTGCAATGGGCCGCCGGTCCGGGCGCAGGAAGTTTCTTCCATCCCGAACCCAAGCCTCTATATGAGGGGCCAACCCGCAATTTTCCCGCCAAGAGAGGATTTTTCATGGCCGACGAAACACTGACCCTTTCCCTCGACAGCGGCGGCGACGTCGTGATCAAGCTGCGCCCGGATCTCGCACCCGGCCATGTCGAGCGCATCACCGGCCTTGCGAAGGACGGCTTCTACGACGGCGTCGTGTTCCACCGCGTCATCCCCGGCTTCATGGCGCAGGGCGGCGATCCGACCGGCACCGGCATGGGTGGATCGAAGCTGCCCGACATCAAGGCGGAATTCAGCCGCGAACCGCATGTGCGCGGCGTCTGTTCGATGGCGCGCGCGTCCAACCCCAACAGTGCAAACAGCCAGTTCTTCATCTGCTTCGACGACGCCACGTTCCTCGACGGCCAGTATACCGTCTGGGGCGAAGTGACGTCGGGCATGGAGCATGTCGACGCGCTGCCCAAGGGCGAGCCGCCCAAGACGCCGGGCAAGATCGTCAAGGCGACTGTCGCCTGATCGACGGAAGAATGAAATGGGGCGCCGATCCATCCGATCGACGCCCCTTTTATCTATTTCTTGTCGGCGGGTTTCGCCATGCCGTCGGTCATGGAAATCTGCTTGGCGGCCGCGCCTTCCTCTTCGGGTGGGGGCGTGTAGGGACCGATTGATTCGATGTGCCAACGCCGCTGTTCAGCGGTCGATCCGTCCACGTCGTTGACGCGGCGCAGCGTCACCTGCCGCAGCGCGTACCAGGGCTTTCCGTTGGCGGCGATGCGGCCATAGACCTGCACCGGCACGGTCACATAGGAGGAGCCGGCAGCACCTTCCGGCTCACCGGGCGCGCCGATATTGGCGTGGATTTCGCTGAAGCCCCGGAAGCGGGCGGCGAAATGGGCATCATCCTGCGCGCCGATCGGGTTACTCTGGTTCCATAGGTCCTGCGCATCCTCGAACTTCTTGGCTTCGAGCAGGGCATAATAGCCCTGCACCACTTGGGCCGCACCTTGTGGGCCATCGGGATCGATCTTGCCTTCCGCGACCGGCGTCTTGTCATCCGGCAAGCCGCCGGGCGTGCCGGGAGCGGGGGGATTGAGCGGCTCCATCACCGCCATGGCTTCGGCGCGGACATTATTGTCGATCTGGGTTTCCGATGCGCCGTTGGCGATATTGTTGATCGCGCTTTCCTCCCGTCCGTCGCACGCGGCGACGAGCGCGAGGGAAGTCAGCGCTGCGAGCTTCACATAAACCCGCATCAGTCAGGCTGCCTCCGGGGGGCGGAAAAGCCGCGATTGCCCGCCGGTCCCGATGGGCGTCCCATGCGTGGACCGCCCGACTGGCGATTGCCCCAACTGCGTTCGGGGCGGCCTGCCTGTGGATCGCGCAGGCCAGGTTGCGGCGTCGGACGCGCACCATCATTGCCGCGCCATCCACCACGCCAGCCACCACGACCCGGATCGGTCGTTCCCGGTGTCGTCACTCCACCATTTGGAGGAGACGTCGGATTGGGTCGCGTCCAGTTGCCGGGGCGGCCATCGCGATCACGGCCCCGCCAGCGACCGTCCCGGTCGCCACGCCAGCCATTGCGGTCGCCGTTCCAGCCGGGACGTCCATTCGCCCAGCGATCGTCGCGGCGTTCCGCGCGGCGCGCTTCCCAATAGCGACGCTGGCTGTCCGACCAGCGCTGCCGCCGGCCGCCGCGATCATAGACATAATAGCCGCTGCCGGGATAATAGAAGCCGTCATACCAGCCGGTATACAGCCCCGGCTGATAGTAGCCCGGACCATAATAGGGGTCGTAATAGCCCCCATTGCCATAATAGCCCGATCCCACGCTCACGCCGCCATAGCCGTAGCCATCGTCATAGCAACCACCCAGCGCGAGGGCGCTCGCCAATCCCATCGCTGCCAGGAACCGATGTCGGATGCCCGTCATCGCCTTTCTCCTATCTCATCTGATGAAGGCGTAACGCGGGCCGGTTGAATTGGTTGTGAATGGAATGGGCGCGATATGTCTTTTCTGTTTGCTTGAGGCGAAGGTCAGCGCAGATCGAGCGCCTTTGCGATGTCGTCCCATGCGACCAGCTTGAAATTCTGCGCCGCCGCAGCATTATGCCCGTCCTGCGCCACGAACAGCCCGCCCGGATAATCCGGCCCGAAATCGCCCAGCATCAGCTCGATCCCGTCTGTCTCTTCCGATCCGCCGATCCGGCCATCCACTACGCGGAAGCGCCCGGCATAGCTGTCGTCCGACAGGCGATAGGCGACATAGGCGTTGTCGCCCTGGCTCGACACCAGCACATAGCCGTCCTTTTCACCGATCGGCGCAATCGCGACCCCTTCGGCATCGGCGACGATGTGCCGCGCATCGACGTCGGCGATCTTGGTCGGCGTCTTCGAACCCGTCGCGCGCGCATCGAAGCGCCAGAGCGCGACATCCTCTTCCGCCACATAGAGGATATGCGTGCGGTCATCGACGGCGCAGCCTTCCGCCTGGGTGCCAAGCTTCATCGTCCGCACGATCCGGCCAGTTGGCGTTGCGCCCGACGCGTCGATCGCCACCTGATTGATCGTCCCGTCCTTCATCACGACGAAGGCGGAGAGGCCCGCCTCGTCGCGACCAAGGCAGATGCCATAGGCCTCGCCTTGCCCCGCATCCACCTTGCCCAGCGCGGTCAACTTGGCCGTGACCGGGTCGAGCCGGAATAACGCGACCTTTGCGTTGGCGATGTCGTTGCGGTCGGACGCAGCGACCAGGATGCCGTCCGCGCCGCCGATCGCTACCTTGTCCTTCAGGTCGACATTGTTGACCCGGCCCGCATCGTTGAAATCACGGACCTTGCCGTCGAGGCCATAGACATACAGCCCCGCCTTCTTGTCGGTACCGACGATCAGGCTTTGCAGCGGATCGGCGGCGTTGCGCCAGATCGCCGGATCGTCCGCCGCGTCGGCATTGGCGGTGCCGACCGGCGCGGTTTCGCCCCGCGCGGTCACGGAGGCTGCCGGCATGGCGTTGGCGATGCGCGTCGCGATCGGTAACTCGGCTGGTGTCGTTGCGCAGCCTTCCAGCGCGAACATAGCAAGCGCAAGCGCGGTTATGGTCTTCGTCATGATGGCCCCCTGAAGTTCGCGGCTCTGCTGACGGGGGGCGATGACAACATGATGACGGAACCATGACAGATATGACGCTCTGGCGCGCAAGATTGTCATCGATAAGACTTTAAAGGGTCACCGCGCCGTAAGCCAGCGATCCTAAGTGGCCCCCAACCGCGCATCAGAGCGCGTCTTTACGGGGGACATCCATGTCAGTCATTTCCGAGCGGTCCACGCGCCGCGACCTGATCCTTTGCCTGCTCGCCAGCGTCGCCGCGCCCGCCGGGATCGCCCACGCGCAGGCACCCGGCGAAGCGGAGGCAGAGGCCGAATCCATCGTCGTCACCGGCACCCGCCCGATCGCGGAATCGGAAGCGGCCGCCCTTGAAATCCAGAAGAACTCGGACTCGCTGGTCACCGTCGCCGCGTCTGATTCCGTAGGCCGCCTGCCCGACCAGAATATTGCCCAGGCCGCGAGCCGCCTGCCCGGCATCAGCGTCGAGCGTGACCAGGGCCAGGCCCGCTATATCAACCTGCGCGGCGCGCCCAAGAGCTGGACCACTTTGTCGTTCGACGGCGTCAACGTCGTCAGCCCCGAAGGCCGCGACGCGCGCTTCGATTCGATCCCGTCGGCGATCGCGGGCAAGATCATCGTGTCGAAGGCGGTGACCCCCGACATGCCCGGCGAAACCGTCGCGGGCAACGTCAACATCATCACCCGGTCTGCGTTCGACTATTCGGGCTTCCACCTTGCGGGCAAGGGCGGCCTCGGCTTTGCCGAACTGGGCGATCGCAAGGAATATGAGGCCAACCTCGTCGTGTCGGATCGCTGGCAGACGGGCATCGGCGAAATCGGTGTGCTGCTGTCGGGCAGCTATTACGAACGCAACATGATCACCGACAATTTCGAAAACGACTATGAGCGGGTGACGCGCGATGCCCGCCCCGGCAACGGCACGCGCTTCTGGGTGCATGAAGCGGAGAACAAGCTCTACCGCCTGACGCGCAAGAACTGGTCGGTGTCGGGCCGCCTCGACTGGAAGCCCGACGATCGCAGCCTCATCTCGCTGCGCTCGATCTACACCATCTTTACCGATGACGAAGCGCGCGACAATTATCGTTTCGACCTGGACGATCGTGAAGCCGACCTGTCGAATAGCAGTGCGGCCTGTGGCGCCAGCACCGCCAACACGACGTCGGGCTATGCCGATATCTGCGCGGGCAACACGCCGCAGAAGGGTACGATCTACGGCATCGACATCCGCCAGCGTTCGACGCTGCGCGCCTATCGCCAGTCGGTGTTCACCAATACGCTGGAAGGCAGCCACGACATCGCCGACGGCTGGAAGCTGAGCTGGGTCGCCAACTATACCGAGTCCAAGGATGACCGATCGGTGGTGGGTGAAGCGACATGGGATAGCCCGTCCACGCGCAACCTGCGCCCGACCGTCGCCTATGATTTCAGCGATCCCAATTATTCACGCCTGACGCTGTTCCGCACCAACCAGACGGGCAGCGGCGCAGCGACGCGCTACACCGCAGGTGCGCAGGTGACGGCGGTCGACAGCTTCACCAAGCCGCTGTCCGGCTTCTCCGTGCTGGACGCGGTCGATACGACCAAGGCCTATACCGGCCGAGTCGTGCTGGCGCGCGAACTGGAAAACGCTACGCTGAAGGCCGGCATCCAGTATGACCGTCGCAACAAGATCGCCGACGAGCATCAGATCACGCTCAGCGCCGCGCAGGCCGCGACGATCATGCCGACCGATTACAACCAGTTCTCGCTCGACCAGAAGTTCCTCGGCGAAATTCCGATGGGCTACACCTTCCGCTATTTCGATCAGGACAAGATGCGCGCCGCATCGCGCGCCGCGCAGGATGCGTTCGCCTTTACGCCCAACAGCGGCAACAACTACAACGTCCGCGAAGAAGTCTGGGCGGGCTATCTGATGGGCACGTTCCGCTATGACTGGGGCACCGTCGTGGGCGGCGTGCGCGTCGAGCATATCAAGAATGTCGGTCGGGCAATCGGTACGATCGGCACGACGTCGAGTCTGGTCGTCGCCGAAGCAAGCCAGACGATGGCGTTCCCCAGCATGCATATCAACTATAACCTCGACGACACGAAGAAGCTGCGCGTGTCGTTCAACAGCGGGGCGGCCCGCGCCGACTATGACCAGCTGCGCCCGAACGTCGTCATCAACGACACGAACGAAACCATCTCGGGTGGCAACCCGGCGATCCGGCCCGAGCGCGCCTATGGCGTCGACGCCTATTTCGAATGGTATGTCCGGCCGCAGGGCTATCTGATGCTCGGCACCTTCTACAAGAAGATCGAGGACGTGCTGTACAGCTCGACCCGCACCTTCAACTCGCCCTCGCTCAACAGTGACGGGCGCGACCGGTCGGGCTATATCTTCAGCGGCCTCGTCAACGGCGGCACCGGACGCATCTACGGGATGGAGGCCGCAGCGCAGTTGCAGCTTGAACCCTGGACGCAGGATCTGGGTATGCCCGATTTCCTCGGCGGCTTCGGCGTGTCGGCGAATGTCACGCTCAACAACAGCAAGGTGGATATCAACGGTCGCCAGATGCGCCTGCCGGGCACGTCCGACTTCGTGTACAATATCGGCGGCTATTACGAAAAATATGGCCTGTCGGTTCGCCTGCAATATCAGAACCGCAGCAAGTGGCTCGACAGCGTAGGAACGCTGGCCGATGCGGGCGACACCTACTGGGCGTCGGACGACGAACTCGACTTTTCGGCGCGCTATGCGATCACGAAGAATTTCGAGATATATTTCGATGCGTCGAACCTGCTCAACAATCCGGGCCGCCGCTTCGCCGATCCGGCCAGCCTGCTCAGCGCTGCTGGTACGCCGACCAAGAGCATCACCAACCAGACGATCGAATGGGAACGCTTCGGTCGCCGCTACACGGGCGGCATCCGCTTCACCTTCTGATCAACACCGTTCGAGTGAAAAGGAATGGGCGGGGGACCGGTGGTCCTCCGCCCTTTTTCTGTCCTATTGCGCCGATGCCCGCTATTCTGACGTCCTGTTCTTGACTTCCCGATAGGATCAGGACGCCGCAACATCCTGTCGCCTTTTACGGGAAATATGCGAAGTTAAGCGGCGAGCGGGGCGGACGACCAGCGCCGCAGCCGGGCGTAGAGCGCGGCGATCACCCCACCGAACACCAGGATCGACAGCGGCACTGTCCAGTGGCTTTCGCTGACCAGCGCGAGCGGCGCGTCGCTGTCCGTCCCCGCGACGATCCCGGCGAAGGCGACGCCGAACAGGCTTTCGCCGACGATGAAGCCGGTCGCCATCAGCACGCCCATGCGCTCGGCGAACTCGGGGTTGCTCTGGCGAAGCGACCAGCGATTGTAGAAATGGCCGATGACGGCGCCTACCGGGATCAGCAGCGTCAGCGCCATCGGCAGGTAGATGCCCATGCCGACGGCCAGCGGCGGCAGGCGCAGCCTGCCCGCGCGGCCCAGCGTCTCGTCCAGTGCGACGACGACCATGCCGATGCCCGCGCCGATGCCGATCAGGCCCCAGTCGAGATCACCGCCCAGCACACCCTTCGCCAGCGCCGAAATGAGCGCGGCCTGCGGGGCGGGTAGGGCGTTGGCTCCCGCACCACTCGCGCCGGCAAAGCCGAACGCGCTGTTGAGCAGGTCCAGCACCGGCGGAATCACCAGCGACCCGAACACCACGCCCAGCACGAGCGCGACCTGCTGCTTCCACGGTGTCGCGCCGACGAGCTGGCCGGTCTTCAGATCTTGCAGATTGTCGTTGGAAATGGTGGCGATACCGAACACGATCGCGGTAGTGAACAGCGCATAGGCGATCAGCGCCTGAGTCTGGCTGGGGTCGCTGTGACCCGAACCATAGATGGCCGCGAGCAGCAGCGACGCGCCCAGCACGGCCAGGATGCCGACGCCTGAAATCGGGCTGTTGGACGCGCCGATCAGGCCCGCCATATAGCCGCACACCGACGCAATCACGATCCCTGCGACCAGCACATAGGCGAGCGTCAGGCCGATGACCGGGATAGGATTGGCGGCGATCGGGCCGCCCTGCGCGAAGACCCACAGCAGTACGCCGATCGGGATCAGCGTGGCCAGAATGGTGCCGCCGACGATGCCGATCGGCAGATCCCGCTCGGTCAATTCCAACAGTCCGGCATTGCCAGCCCGCCGTGTCGCGTTGGCGGCGAGAGCGGAGCGGATACCGCTCACGATGGGGCCGAGGATCTTGAGCAGAGTCCAGATCGCGGCGACCCCGATCGTGCCTGCACCGATGAAACGCGCCTTCATGCGGAAGGTGGTGCCAACGAGGTCGGCAAGGTCCGCACCCACTGGCAGAGGCGAAGTGAGATACGGCACGATGCCGACCCAGCTGAGCAGCAGGCCGACGAACATCGCCACGCCGACCGACAGGCCGACGAGGTGGCCGACGCCGATCAGCGCCATTGAGAAACTGGTCGATACCGATGTCGCGCCCGCGCCAAACTTGAAGAAGGTCGCGGCTTCCTCGGCGAGTAGCTTCGTCTTCGCGATGATCGAGAAGCTCGCCGCCGCCAGCGCCGACGCGACGATCGCGGCCAAGCCGCGCTTGTTCTCCTCCAGCCCCTCGCGCGATCCCGCACCGACCTTCAGCACTTCGGCCGCCGCCACGCCTTCGGGATAGGGAAGGTCGGAACCGGTGACGAGCGCGCGGCGCAGCGGCACCGAGTACATGACGCCCAATATGCCGCCGGTCGCGATGGTGAAGGCCGACAGCCAGTAGGGGAAGCCCTGCCACCAGCCGATGATGACGAGGCCGGGGAGGACGAAGATGATCGCCGACAGCGTGCCCGCCGCCGATGCGATCGTCTGAACGATGTTGTTTTCGAGGATCGTGCCGGTCGCGAACAGCCGCAGCACTGCCATGGAGATA